>JAYTEL010000001.1:0-1669 GCA_043735225.1 Methylotenera sp.
GTGATTGCGGCAAGCAACAATACGTTCTTCCCCATTTTGCGCTTAGATGTGTCAGAAGATCACAATAGCCAGCTTAAATTTTCGCAAATTCCTGGTTTAATGGCGCAGCCCCAAGCCAATAAAGGCGCCACGCTTGCAGCTGTTATGCCGCATTTTGATGCTGCGCTAAAAGCTGGCAGGCTTGGCACGCATAATGTATATCCCGATAGTGACGGCATTGTGCGCGAATACCGCTTGTTCCATGATGATTACGGTTGGCGGCTGCCATCTTTACCGCTAGTAATCGCACAGTTTTCTGGTGCAAAAAACACTCAAAACCTGCCAAAAGACATGCTGATTAACTGGCGCGGCAAACCGTTTACTTATAGCTACGCCACGTTTAGCGATGTGTTTACCGATTTAGCCAGCAAAACAAAAGTGCGCCCGCCACACGAATTTACCAATAAAATTGTGCTTATTGGCTCAACCGCAGCTGGTTTATTTGACCTTAAAGCCACCGCAATGGATAAGCAGTTTCCAGGCGTCGAGATTTTGGCAACTGCCATCGACAACATTAAACACGGCGATTATTTAAAAGTGTGGCGCGGTAAAACGCCTTATGTGCTGATGAGTTTGCTGCTAATTTGGCTAACGACGGCGGCGTTTTATTTTAATGTTGACCGCGATAAATTTAACTCTATTTTTACAGGTTCGCAAATCGGTTTATTGGTGTTGTCGTATATTGCCATTAATTTTACCAATACTTATTTAGACTTAACTGCCCCGCTGTTATGGGCGGCAGCTTTATTTGGCGTGGCTAAAATCTACGCACTGGCGACCGATCGCGCATTGCAGCGCTGGCTGGCATTTGGCGTAAAAGGCGACGCCGCCGAGCACAGCGTGCTGATAATGCCCATTTTAATTGAGGCGAGCGAGCCGTTAACCGATGCGCTACTCAAAAAAATTAAGCGTAATATTGAGCTTGCTGGCACCACGCCCAATAGTATTGAGACTTTGCAAGGCACGCAAAGCGGTATTTGGGGCTTGTTTGGTGATATGTTGTTGATTAACTGGATTTATGCCGACGACAAGGTGCAATATGGCGAAGCTGCCAAGCAAGACGCGCTAACAATTGCCCAGCGATTACCTACAATTATTGCAAAGTTAGGTCTACCATCGTCTACCATTACGCGTTATGCATTTCATGAAGGCAAATTAAGCAACCAAGCCAACAATTTGGTCGCAAATAGCCTCGCCTCGCAGTGGCGCACGCTGTTTGCGCAAGCGGTGATTAAACTAGAACACGAAACTGAATACGAACACAGCCATGAGGATTTATCATGAAACATTACTTAAAAATAGACTTAAAAAAATATTTATTGATTGGCCTAGCAGCGCCTATCTTAGTGCTTGCTGGCGAAGCTGGCACGGCCATTAAGGCCGATGTGTTACGTGCAGAACCGTTTGCAGACGCTAAAACCGCAGGCAATTTAAACAAAAATGATGTGGTAGATATTTTGGGCAAAAAGGGCGCTTGGCTGCAAGTTAAAAGCAAATCAGCCAGCGGTTGGGTGCGTATTTTGTCGGTTAA
The DNA here is from genome assembly GCA_043735225.1 of Methylotenera sp. Classification (GTDB taxonomy): domain Bacteria; phylum Pseudomonadota; class Gammaproteobacteria; order Burkholderiales; family Methylophilaceae; genus Methylotenera_A. The sequence continues at coordinate 1,571 of JAYTEL010000001.1, forward strand.
GCGCGGCGCATCGTCAACTAGCGGCAGCAGCATTGCAGACATCGCCAGCGGCCGCGCCGGCACAGGCAAAGTGGTTTCTACCACGGGTATTCGCGGCTT
>JAYTEL010000002.1:0-36597 GCA_043735225.1 Methylotenera sp.
TCAATTGTAATCAACTTCTTTAACTAAAAATAAGGATACGATCATGAGCTTAGGGCTTATTGGTCGCAAGGTCGGAATGACCCGCGTGTTTACTGATGATGGCGCAAGCATCCCAGTAACCGTGTTGGAAGTTATTCCTAACCGTGTGACACAGATCAAAACTGTTGCGACAGACGGCTATACAAGTTTGCAAGTTGCACACGGTACACGTCGTGCTAGCCGCATTACAAAAGCGCTCACTGGGCACTTTGCTAAAGCAGGCGTTGCTGCGGGTTCTGGTGTTAAAGAATTCAATTTAACTGCTGATGTTTTGGCAGGTTACCAAGTTGGTGGTAACGTTACTGTAGAAATCTTCACGCCAGGTCAATTAGTTGATGTAACAGGCAGTTCTATTGGTAAGGGCTTTGCTGGCGCGATTAAACGCCATCATTTTAAGTCTAACCGCGCATCACACGGTAACTCAAAATCCCATAACGTACCAGGCTCTATCGGCATGGCGCAAGATCCAGGTCGAGTATTCCCTGGTAAGCGCATGCCTGGTCATTTGGGCGATGTGACAGTCACCACACAAAATCTTGTTGTTGTGCGAGTTGATGTTGAGCGCAACCTAATCTTGATTAAAGGTGCTATTCCTGGCTCAAAAGGCGGCGACGTTGTAGTGCGCCCAGCTATTAAAGCAAAGCTTAAAAAAGCTAAAGGAGCCAAATAATGGAACTCAAACTAATTGACAAAAGCGGTAAAGCTGTCAAAAAAGGCGTTGAGGTTTCTGACTTGACGTTTGGCCGCGAATTTAACGAAGCTTTGGTGCACCAAGTTGTTGTAGCCTATATGGCTAACGCCCGCACCGCAACGCGCCAACAAAAAGGCCGCGATACGGTAGCACACACGACACACAAGCCATACGCACAAAAAGGTACTGGTAACGCACGTGCAGGTATGAGCTCAAGCCCAATCTGGCGTGGAGGTGGACGTGCATTCCCTAATTCACCCAATGAAAATTTCAGCCACAAAGTTAATCGAAAAGCCTACCGCGCTGGTATGCAAACGATTTTGTCTGAATTAGTGCGCCAAGAGCGCATTACCGTGGTTGAAGAATTTAAAATTGATACTCCAAAAACCAAGCAATTTGTTGAGAAAATTAAAGGCATGGGCTTTGCCGATGGCGTATTAATTTTAACCGATGGTTTTGACGAAAATTTATACTTATCATCGCGCAACTTAATTAACGTAATGGTGGTTGATGCGCAATACGCCGACCCAGTCAGCTTAGTGCGTTTTCCAAAAGTATTGGCAACAGCAGGCGCAGTGAAAAAACTTGAGGAGATGCTAGCATGATGAGCGCTATTACGAAAACTCAAGATCGTTTATTACAAGTGATTCTTGCACCGCAAATTACTGAAAAAGCAACTTACATTGCAGATAAATATCAGCAAATTGCTTTCAAAGTGCGCACTGATGCAACCAAACCAGAGATTAAAGCGGCAGTTGAGCTTGTGTTTAAAGTTGAAGTTGAAAAAGTTGCAGTAATTAATGTTGGCGGTAAAACAAAAGGTGCTGGCAAACGTGTCGGTAAACGTAACGACTGGAAAAAAGCGTATGTCAGCTTAAAACCTGGTCAAGAAATTAACTTTCAAGCAGCCGAATAAGGAGAGATGAGATGGCATTAGTTAAAGTCAAGCCAACTTCCCCCGGCCGCCGTGGTGTGGTTAAAGTAGTTACCCCAGATTTATACAAAGGTAAACCACACGCGCCGCTGTTGGAAAGTCAAAGCAAAAATGCTGGTCGTAATAATAATGGCCGTATTACAGTACGTCATCAGGGTGGCGGGCATAAGCAGCACTACCGCATGATAGATTTCTTGCGTAATAAAGATGGCATTCCTGCAAAAGTGGAGCATATTGAGTATGATCCAAACCGTACTGCGCACATTGCATTGCTATGTTATGCCGATGGTGAACGACGCTATATTATTGCACCGCGCGGCATTGCTGCAGGCGCTCAAATTATAAGTGGTGCTGAAGCGCCAATTAAAGTTGGTAATGCATTGCCTTTACGCAACATTCCAGTCGGTAGCACCATTCATTGTATCGAATTGCAACCTGGTAAAGGCGCGCAAATTGCTCGCTCAGCTGGTACTTCAGTGCAATTGCTGGCACGTGAAGGTGCTTACGCATCCTTACGTTTACGTTCAGGTGAGGTTCGCCGCGTGCATGTTGATTGCAAAGCAACGCTAGGCGAAGTCGGTAACGAAGAGCATCAACTGCGTTCAATTGGCAAAGCTGGCGCAATGCGTTGGCGCGGTGTGCGCCCAACCGTTCGCGGTGTGGTGATGAACCCAGTTGATCACCCGCACGGTGGTGGTGAAGGCCGTACTGCTGCTGGTATGAATCCTGTAAGTCCATGGGGTGTTAAAACTAAAGGTTATCGTACGCGTAGTAACAAGCGTACTGATAATATGCGTATCAGTCGTCGTCCGAGAGGCGTAAGGTAATTTATGGCACGTTCACTTAAAAAAGGTCCATTTATTGATGGTCATTTGGCAAAAAAAGTAGAAGTTGCAGCTGCAACACGCGATCGTAAACCAATTAAAACTTGGTCTCGACGCTCTACAATATTTCCAGATTTTATTGGTCTTACTATTGCAATTCACAATGGTAAACAACACATACCCGTGTTGATTTCTGAAAACATGGTTGGTCACAAGCTCGGCGAATTTGCGTTAACACGCACATTCAAAGGGCATGCGGCTGATAGAAAAGCGAAGAAATAGAGGCCTATGATGCAAGTAACTGCAATATTAAGAGGTGTCCACCTTTCTCCGCAAAAAGCGCGTTTGGTGGCTGACCTGGTTCGAGGCAAAAAAGTAGATCATGCGCTCGACATTTTAAATTTCACCCCTAAAAAAGGTGCTGAAATTATTAAAAAGGTAGTCGAATCTGCCATTGCCAATGCTGAACACAATAATGGAGCTGACATTGATGAATTGAAAGTAACTTCAATTTACGTGGATAAAGGCATTGTGTTAAAACGTATTCGTCCACGCGCAAAAGGCCGTGCTGGTAAAATTATTAAACCAACTTGTCATATTCATGTGACTGTTGGTGATGGCTCTAATAAAAAGGCTGGGGCATAACATGGGACAAAAAATACATCCAATCGGTTTCCGTCTGAGTGTCAATAAAAATTGGTCCTCACGTTGGTATTCTAACAGCAAAAACTTCCCAGAGATGTTGCAAAGTGACATTAAAGTGAGGGCATTTTTAACTAAAAAATTAGTAGCCGCTGCGGTTAGTAAAATAATCATCGAACGTCCTGCCAAAAATGCAAAAATTACCATTCATAGTGCCCGTCCAGGCGTAGTGATTGGTAAAAAAGGTGAAGATATTGAATCTTTGCGCGCTACCTTGCAAGGCATGATGGGCGTACCAGTGCATTTAAACATTGAAGAAGTGCGTAAGCCAGAAATCGATGCCACACTGATTGCTCAATCGATCGCGCAACAACTGGAAAAACGCGTCATGTTCCGTCGTGCGATGAAACGTGCGATGCAAAATGCCATGCGTTTAGGCGCACAGGGTATAAAAATCATGAGTGCAGGCCGCTTAAACGGTATTGAAATTGCTAGAACTGAGTGGTATCGCGAAGGTCGTGTTCCACTACATACATTACGTGCTGATATTGATTATGGCGTAGCTGAAGCGTTAACTACATACGGTATTATTGGTATTAAAGTGTGGGTTTTTAAAGGCGAGATTTTTGCCGATAATGTACCAACACCAATTGGTGCAACCGCGCCAGCTGCAGTACCTGCCGCTGAACCAGACAGAAAAGTAAGAAAGCCGAGGGCTAAAGATGCTGCAACCGTCTAGACAAAAATATCGTAAGATGCAAAAAGGTCGCAATAAGGGCATTGCAACTACGGGTAATAAAGTAAGTTTTGGTGATTTTGGCTTAAAAGCCATTGGACGTGGCCGTTTGACCGCACGTCAAATTGAAGCGGCTCGCCGCGTTATGACTCGCCATATTAAGCGTGGTGGTCGTGTGTGGATTCGCATTTTTCCAGATCAACCAATTTCTAAAAAGCCTGCTGAAGTGCGCATGGGTAACGGTAAAGGTAGTACCGAGTATTACGTTGCGCAGATTCAACCTGGTAAAATGTTATACGAGATGGACGGCGTGAGTGAAGAACTTGCACGTGAAGCGTTTAAATTGGCTGCTGCAAAATTGCCAATTGAAACGACATTCATGACCCGTCAACTTGGTAGTTAAGAAAAGGCGAGTTAACATGAAATCAATCGATTTAAGAGCAAAAAGTGTGGACGAATTGAATACGGAGTTAATTGAACTGCGCCGTGCACAATTTTCACTGCGTATGCAAATTGCTACACAACAATTAACTAAAGTAGATCAGCTCGGTAAAGTGCGTAAAGATGTTGCGCGCGTAAAACTGGTATTGGCTGAGAAAGCAAAACAGGTCTAAATGATGAAAGACGTTAAAATAGCAGAATCTGCAAAAGTAGTGCGCACATTAAGTGGTCGCGTAACCAGTGATAAAATGGATAAAACCATTACCGTTTTGGTTGAGCGTAAGGTAAAACATCCGTTAATCGGTAAGGTAATTGTTAAATCCAATAAATTTCATGCGCATGACGAAAATAACGTGTGTAAGGAAGGCGACTTGGTAACAATTACTGAGACGCGCCCTAAATCCAAAACTAAAACTTGGGCGCTAAGTAAAATTGTTGCTAAAGCATAATTGTATTAAATATTAAATTGTATTAAATAGTTAATAGTAACAAATAAAGGGTTTATTGGCTTGCTACAAACCAATAAAACCCGTTATAATGTTGGACTTTTCGGCGCTCGTGGATTTTTAAGTAAAAGTTCATAAAAGCAAGTGCCCCAATACTGACCGTGGTCTACTGGCCGTATTTAGATTGCAAAATCTTAAAAATGGCTAGTATTGGTTTAACGGATTAAGTTGGAGATTTATTTCATGATTCAAATGCAATCAAGGCTTGAAGTTGCCGATAATACTGGTGCGCGTTCTGTGCAGTGCATTAAGGTATTGGGTGGCTCAAAACGCCGTTACGCTGGAATAGGCGACATTATCAAGGTTAGCATTAAAGATGCAGCTCCTCGTGGGCGCGTTAAAAAAGGCGAAGTTTATAGTGCTGTTGTAGTTCGTACTGCAAAAGGTGTACGTCGTCCTGATGGCTCACTCATTAAGTTTGATGCTAACGCGGCCGTATTGCTTAACAGCAAATTAGAACCAATCGGCACGCGCATTTTTGGCCCAGTAACCCGTGAGTTACGTACTGAAAAATTCATGAAAATTGTTTCTCTTGCACCAGAAGTGTTGTAAGGGATAAGGACACTCAATGAGTAAAATTCATAAAGGCGACCAAGTCGTCCTAAATACTGGTAAAGATAAAGGCAAGCGCGGTACGGTTTTAAACGTGCTTGATTCTGGCCATGTAGTGGTTGAAGGTTTAAACGTAGCAAAAAAACACGCTAAACCCAATCCGATGAAAGGCATTGCTGGCGGAATAATCAGTAAAGAAATGCCAATAGACATTTCAAATATTGCGTTGTTTAACAATGCAACGCAAAAAGCTGACCGCGTTGGTTATAAAGTTTTGAAAGACGGCAAAAAAGTGCGCGTATTCAAATCTAACGGCGAAGCAGTTGACTCTTAACGCTGACAAATAAATAAACGCATAGGATAAATGATGGCGCGCTTAAAAGAATTTTATAAAGACTCGGTTGTTAAAAAGATGACTGAGCAATTTGGCTACACTTCGGTCATGCAAGTTCCTCGGATTGAAAAAATCACCTTAAACATGGGTGTTGGCGAAGCGGTTGCTGATAAAAAAGTGATGGATAACGCAGTAGGTGATATGGAAAAAATTGCTGGTCAAAAAGTCGTTGTGACTAAAGCAAAAAAATCTGTTGCAGCTTTTAAAATTCGTGATGATTACCCGGTTGGCTGTAAAGTGACTTTGCGGCGTGAGCGCATGTATGAATTTTTAGATCGCCTTGTAACCGTAGCAATTCCGCGTATTCGTGATTTCCGCGGTATTTCAGCGAAATCATTTGATGGTCGTGGTAATTACAATATGGGTGTAAAAGAGCAAATCATATTTCCAGAAATTGAATACGATAAAATTGACGCGATTCGCGGCATGAATATCACGATTACGACAACGGCAAAAACAGACGAAGAAGCTAAGGCACTATTAGCTGCGTTTAGTTTTCCTTTTAGAAACTAGATATTAAAGGCTAGGACATGGCAAAAACATGTATGACAGAGCGCGAAACTAAACGTCGTGCAACCGTAGCAAAGTACGCAGCTAAACGCGTTGCTTTAAATACAATTATTAGTGATCAAAAAGCGTCTTTAGAAGATCGCCGCGATGCACGTACAAAATTGCAAGCATTTCCTCGCAATTCAAGTCCAGTGCGTTTACGTAATCGCTGTGCATTAACAGGTCGCCCACGTGGTGTTTTTAGTAAATTTGGTATCGGACGCAGTAAATTGCGCGATTTGATGATGGCGGGCTTTGTGCCAGGTATCACCAAAGCTAGTTGGTAACGGAGGAATAAATTATGAGTATGAGTGATCCGATTGCCGATATGCTAACGCGTATTCGTAACGCGCAAAGTGTAAACAAGGTTTCAGTCTCAATGCCAGCTTCAAAGCTAAAAGGCGCTATTGCTAGCGTCCTTAAAGACGAAGGTTACATTGATGACTTTGCAGTGCATGCAAATGACGGTAAACCTTTATTAAATATTAGTTTGAAATATTATGCAGGTCGTCCTGTTATCGAGAAGATTGATCGCATCAGTAAGCCTGGTCTTCGCGTTTACAAAGGTAGCCAAAACATACCAAAAGTAATGAATGGCCTTGGCGTGACAATTTTGTCTACGTCCAAGGGTGTAATGACAGATCGTAAAGCACTAGCAGCTGGTATCGGCGGCGAAGTGTTGTGCGTAGTGGCTTAAGGAGAAGCAAATGTCACGTGTTGCTAAAAACCCAGTCGCTATTCCAGAGAAAGTTGATGTGACGTTAAGCGCAAATAATATTGCGGTCAGCGGTCCTTTAGGTCAATTAGATCATCCGCTCACAGATGTTGTTGCATTGAAGCGCGAAGGCGAAACCATTACTTTTACCGCAAACAATGACAGCCAACATGCGCGCGCTATGTCGGGCACTTTGCGCTCTTTAGTAGCGAACATGGTACATGGTGTTTCTGTTGGCTTTACAAAAAAATTAACTTTAGTTGGTGTTGGTTATAAAGCCAATGCGCAAGGCCAAATGCTTAATTTAGAGCTTGGTTATTCTCATCCAATTAATTACAATTTACCAGTGGGTATTAAGGTGCAGACGCCAACGCCAACTGAAGTAATTGTATCGGGTTTTGATAAGCAAGTAGTTGGTCAAGTTGCAGCGCAAATTCGTTCTTACCGCGCACCAGAGCCCTACAAAGGCAAAGGTGTTCGTTATTCTGACGAAGTGGTTGCAATTAAAGAAACCAAGAAAAAATAAGTAGTACAAATTAGTTAGACCGAAATAGTTAGCTAAGAAAATAATTAGGACTTAAATATGAACAACGTAGACAACCGCTTGCGCCGTGCACGTAAAACCCGTGCCAAAATTGCCGAGTTAAAAGTGACACGTTTAAGCGTGCATCGTACTAATACGCATATCTATGCGCAAATCATTGCTGAAACTGGCGATAAAGTACTCGCAAGTGCTTCAACAGTTGAGGCTGGTGTGCGCAAAACTATTAAAAATGGCGGCAACGTTGAAGCAGCCGCTGCAATCGGTAAATTAATTGCTGAAAAAGCAATAATAGCTGGCATCACAACTGTCGCTTTTGACCGTTCAGGTTATAAATATCATGGCCGTATCAAGGCGTTGGCTGATGCTGCGCGTGAAAACGGTCTTTCATTCTAATAGGCGATAAAGACAATGGCTAGAGAAATGGAACAACAATCACAGCAAACCGATGGTTTGCGTGAAAAAATGATTACAGTTAACCGTGTAAGTAAAACGGTCAAGGGTGGTCGTATCATGAGTTTTGCTGCATTGACTGTGGTCGGTGATGGCGACGGCGCTGTTGGTATGGGCAAAGGTAAGGCGCGCGAAGTGCCAGTTGCCGTGCAAAAAGCCATGGATGAAGCGCGTCGTGGTATGTTAAAAGTGAATTTAAATAATGGCACTTTACATCATGCAGTAACTGGTGTTCATGGCGCTGCTAAAGTTTTTATTCAACCAGCATCTGAAGGCACTGGCATTATTGCCGGAGGTGCCATGCGTGCAATTTTTGAAGTAATGGGCATCACTAATGTGGTGGCTAAATGTATCGGTTCTACGAATCCTTACAACTTAGTTCGAGCAACGTTAAACGGCCTTGAATCAATGAACACGCCAGCTGAAATCGCAGCAAAACGCGGTAAATCAGTCGAAGAAATCAGAGGCTAATATTATGGCGAATATAAATACACTAAATGTAACACTGGTTAGAAGCGTGATCGGCCGTATTGAATCTCACAAAGCTACTGTTAGAGGTTTGGGCTTGCGCCGCATGCATCACACCGTTACGGTGCAAGATACTCGTGAAATTCGCGGCATGATTAACAGTGTTAATTACTTGTTAAAAGTTACTGACGGCGCTCCAATAGCAGATAAAGCGTCTAAGACATTAGTATCTAAACCTGCAGCAGCTGCAAAATCGCAACCAACAACCAAATCTGCATCAAGTGTGCCTAAAAAATTCCTTACTAAAACCGGTGCGGATGATTTAACGGCTGTTGAAGGCATTGGCCCTAAAATTGCTGATTTATTGATTGCTGATGGCATATCGTCTTTTGCGCAATTAGCTTCTACCAAGCTGATCAAAATTGAAGCGATATTGAAATCCGCAGGATCACGTTATTCCATGGCAAACCCATGCACATGGTCTGAGCAGGCATCTTTGTTGGCGACCGGCGATTATGCAGGATTTGAAAAATTAGCAGAAGAATTAGACGGTGGCGTTCGTAAGTAACGAGCCCACACAACAATTGATTGGAAGCAACATGCAATTAAATACTATTAAGCCTGCAGTGGGCTCAAAAAAAGATGCGCGCCGTGTTGGTCGAGGTATCGGTTCAGGATTTGGTAAAACTGCTGGGCGTGGCCATAAAGGTCAAAAATCTCGCACTGGTGGTTTCCATAAAGTTGGTTTTGAGGGTGGTCAAATGCCATTGCAACGCCGCTTACCAAAACGTGGCTTTAAATCATTGACTAAAAAAGATACCGCACATGTGCGTACCTCTGAGTTGAATGATTTGCCGGTTGATACGATTGATTTGTTAGTGTTAAAACAAGCCAATGTAATATCTGGAAATGCTTTGGCAGCAAAAATATTTTTGTCTGGTGAAATCACAAAAAAATTAAATTTAAGTGGTTTATTGTTGACTAAGGGTGCAAAAGCCGCAATTGAAGCGGCTGGCGGCATCGTTGCAAGCGTAGAATAATCAGCTGATTAATTGAGAATAGTGCATTGGCGCAAGATAATTTATTAGCTTCTGTTGGAAAAATGGGTGAACTAAAAAGCCGCTTGTGGTTTGTGTTAGGCGCACTTGTTGTGTACCGATTAGGTGCACACATCCCAGTTCCAGGTATCGATCCAACAGCGCTCAAACAGTTGTTTGATTCGCAAAGTGGTGGTATTTTGGGCATGTTTAACATGTTTTCAGGCGGCGCGTTATCTCGCTTTACGGTGTTTGCTTTAGGAATTATGCCTTATATTTCTGCATCAATTATCATGCAGCTAGTTTCAGTTGTTTCTCCTAAAATGGAGGCCTTAAAAAAAGAAGGCGAAGCAGGAAGGCGTACGATTACAAAGTACACACGCTACGGAACAGTTTTGTTGGCTACGTTTCAGGCTTTAGGTATTGCTATAGCACTTGAAGGTCAAGCAGGCTTGGTGCTAGATCCAGGTTTTGCTTTCAGACTAACCGCGGTTGTGACCTTAGTTAGCGGTACAATGTTTTTAATGTGGTTAGGCGAGCAAATTACAGAGCGCGGAATTGGTAATGGTATATCAATCATTATTTTTGCGGGTATTGTGGCAGGTTTACCGCACGCAATCGGTAGTACAATTGAATTAGCAAACACTGGTGCTTTTTCGATACCGTTAGTAATATTTTTGTTTGTAGCTGTAGTACTTGTAACGGCTTTAGTTGTGTTTGTAGAACGTGGCCAGCGTAAAATTACGGTTAATTATGCCAAGCGCCAAGTAGGTAACAAAGTCTACGGTGGGCAAACAACGCACTTACCTTTAAAATTAAATATGGCTGGTGTAATTCCTCCTATTTTTGCATCAAGTATTATATTGTTTCCCGCAACATTAGCGGGGTGGTTTGGCAGCAGTGAAAAAATGCATTGGTTAAAAGACGTAAGTGGTGTGTTATCGCCAGGCCAACCAATTTATATTTTCTTGTTTGCTGCTGCAATTATCTTCTTTTGTTTTTTTTACACGGCTTTGGTATTTAACCCAAAAGAGACTGCTGACAACTTAAAGAAAAGTGGTGCATTTATACCTGGAATCCGCCCTGGCGACCAAACAGCAAAGTATATTGATAAAATTATGGGTCGTTTAACATTGATTGGTGCTATCTACATTACTTTAGTGTGCTTATTACCCGAGTTTTTGAGATTGAAATTTAATACGCCGTTTTATTTTGGTGGAACGTCTTTGTTAATTATTGTGGTTGTAACAATGGACTTTATGACGCAAGTACAATCACATTTGATGTCACAACAGTATGAAGGTTTGTTGAAGAAGGCTAATTTTAAGGGCGGCGCAGCGACACGCTAACAGATTTCAATTACGATTTGGCAGATACAAATGATTTGTCGTTAAACCAATTATGTAAGCAGTAAGTTAGTTTTATCAAAATAATATTATGTAGTGTGAGGTAATTATGAGAGTTCGTGCATCAGTTAAAACATTGTGTCGTAACTGTAAAGTTGTTCGTCGTCGCGGCGTTGTACGCATTATTTGTACAGACCCTCGTCATAAACAACGTCAAGGTTAAGGAATCTCCAGTTATGGTTGTCATTAATAAACATAAGAGTTTGTTAATGCATTACATGGCTGTTAAAATTTGTGGCTTTTTTATTTGGTCGCAGCTAGTTGCGATTTGTTTTGGAGTAAAAGTATGGCTCGTATTGCTGGGGTAAATATCCCGAACAACAAACACGCTGAAATTGCATTAACTGCGATTTTTGGTATTGGACGAAACACAGCACAAAAAATTTGTGTTGCAGCTGGTGTTTTGGCATCAACAAAAGTCAAAGATTTAAATGACGCTGATGTTGAAAAGCTTCGTGACGAAGTAGCTAAAGTAAAAGTTGAAGGTGATTTACGCCGCGAAGTTTCGATGAATATCAAGCGATTGATGGATTTAAACTGTTATCGTGGTGTGCGTCATCGTCGAGGTTTACCTGTTCGTGGTCAACGTACTAAAACCAATGCGCGTACGCGTAAAGGCCCAGTAAAAGCCATCAAACAGGCTAAATAAGGTTTCAGGCTAACTAATAGCTAATATTTATTTAAGTAAGATTAATAGGTAAGGACTAGTACAACATGGCAAAAGCTAATGTACGTGTAAGAAAAAAAGTTAAAAAGAACATTGCCGAGGGTATAGCTCACGTACACGCTTCTTTTAACAATACGATTATTACCATCACAGATCGCCAAGGCAACGCCTTGTCTTGGGCTACATCTGGTGGTCAAGGTTTTAAAGGCTCACGTAAAAGCACGCCATTTGCTGCGCAGGTCGCTGCAGAGGTTGCAGGTAAATCTGCACAAGAGTCTGGTGTAAAAAACTTAGAAGTGCGCATCAAAGGTCCTGGCCCTGGCCGTGAATCTGCTGTGCGCGCGCTAAATGCGGCTGGCTTTAAAATAACCAGCATTACTGATGTGACGCCGGTACCGCATAACGGTTGCCGCCCACCTAAAAAACGTAGAATTTAAGTAGCGCTAAGCAAACTCAAATTTAAGTAACGTAGAATTTAGTCTTTTAATAAAGACGAAAAAGATTATTGGAGAATTATTTTGGCTAGAAACTTAGACCCTAAATGCCGTCAGTGCCGCCGTGAAGGCGAAAAATTATTCTTAAAAGCTGAAAAATGCTTTACGGATAAATGTGCAATTGAAAAACGCAATTTCCCACCTGGCCAACATGGTCAACGCCGTAACTCACGTTTATCTGACTACGGTGTGCAATTACGCGAAAAACAAAAAGTACGTCGTATTTACGGTGTATTAGAAGGACAGTTCCGTAGTTACTATGCAGAAGCCGATCGTCAAAAAGGTATTACTGGCGAAAATTTATTACAATTGCTTGAATGTCGTTTAGATAATGTCGCTTTTCGCATGGGTCTAGGTGGTTCGCGCACTGAAGCACGCCAAATTGTGCGTCACAACAGCATTAAAGTAAATGGAAAACGCGTCAATATCCCTTCATATCAGGTAAAAGCTGGAGATGTGGTTTCTGTAGTTGAAGCTTCTAAAGCACAGTTGCGTATTAAAGGCGCACTTGCAGCAGCTGAGCAACGCGGCTTTCCAATTTGGTTAGAAATGGATGTAAAAGCGTTTACTGGTACATTTAAATCTAAACCACAGCGCGATGACTTGCCTTCAACCATTAACGAATCATTGGTCGTAGAGCTGTATTCTAAGTAATTAACACTTAGGTTGTACGCTCACTTTAACCAATTACTCGAGGAATTTTATGCAAAACAATCCAACTGAATACTTAAAGCCACACGTGGTTGACGTAGAAGTAATTACACCATTACGTGCTCGCGTAACTTTAGAGCCAATGGAGCGCGGTTTTGGCTACACATTAGGCAATGCGCTACGCCGTGTTTTACTATCATCAATTCCTGGCTTTGCTATTACAGAAGTGAAAATTGATGGCGTTGTACATGAGTATTCAACAATAGAGGGCGTGCAAGAAGACGTTGTAGATATTTTGTTGAACTTAAAAGGCGTAGCGTTAAAATTAAATAATAAGACTGAAACGATTTTAACGTTAAATAAATCAACTGAAGGTGTTGTAACCGCAGGAGATTTTGATACTGGTCACGACGCTGAAATTGTGAACCCAAATCATGTGCTTGCGCATTTAACCAAGGGTGGAAAATTAAACCTAGAGGTTAAAGTTGAAATGGGTCGTGGTTACCAGCCTGTTCCTGCTCGTCAAAAAGCAAATGACGAAGACCGTGTTTTGGGTTTTATCATGGTGGATGCATCATTTAGTCCAATCACTAAGGTGAGTTACCAAGTGGAAAGTGCACGCGTTGAGCAACGTACTGACTTAGATAAACTGATTATGGACGTTGAAACCAACGGCATTATTGAACCCGAGCAAGCGATTCGCGATGCTGCCCGCATATTGATTGGTCAATTATCGGTGTTTGCTAACTTAGAAGGTTCACCAAGTGAGGTTGAAGTTAAATCTGCACCGCAGGTTGATCCTATTCTGTTGCGCCCTGTAGACGATTTAGAGCTTACCGTGCGTTCTGCCAACTGCTTGAAGGCCGAAAACATTTTTTACATTGGTGATTTAATCCAACGGAGTGAAAATGAGCTACTTAAAGCACCTAACTTGGGTCGCAAATCATTGAATGAAATTAAAGATATATTAGCAACCAAAGGTTTAACTTTGGGCATGAAACTTGAAAACTGGCCACCTGTTGGATTTGAAAAAGCCTAACTGAAACATTAATACAAGTAACAAACAATTAAAGAAAATTAAGGAATTACTATGCGTCACGGTAATAGCAATCGTAAATTAAACCGAACAAGCAGCCATCGTGCAGCTATGTTCCGTAATATGTCTGTATCATTATTGCGTCACGAAATTATCAGAACTACTTTACCAAAAGCAAAAGAGCTTCGCAAATATGCCGAGCCTTTGATTACTTTGGGTAAAGATGCAACCTTGGCTAATCGCCGTATAGCATTTAGTCGCCTGCGGGATCGTGACATTGTTGGTAAATTATTTGGCGAGCTTGGTCCGCGTTATAATACGCGTAATGGTGGTTATTTGCGTATTTTAAAATGCGGCTTTCGTAATGGCGATAATGCCCCGATGGCATTAGTTGAATTGGTTGATCGTCCAGATACGAGCGTTGTGGCAGTAGAAGCTTAATTTAAGCAATAATTGTGATTAAAAAAAGCCAGCTGATTGCTGGCTTTTTTGTTTTCAATTTATTGATTACTATATAAAAATTGACTAAGTGCTTTAATGTCAAAAGGCCAGCATAACTCAGCGCCTGTTAAATTGGATTTTATGACAGGAATAGTGAATTCATAACGAGAAAAACATTCAGCATCATCCACAATATCAATGATAGATACATTCAAATCTGCGCCAAATTGTTGGATGAGCTTCTGCGCCTCTTCACATAAATGACAATCGGCAGTTCCATATAAGATTAAATGATTTTTAGGCATTAGTTTTGTGAATAACGATATAAATTCGCACGGCGCGTCTAAAGCAACTTAAAATGTCAAAAACATAGATTGTCGAAAAATCGCATATTAAGGTAATAAGACAATGTTATCTGAAATTAATCTTGGCACAACGTAAATGGCAGAAATTCAAGACATTAAAGAAAGCTTAAGCGAGAACTTGCACCAAATTATCCCTCTTTTAGAGCGATATAAGCTGGAGGATAACTATACACATCCAAAAGATATGGGTGAATTGCAATTACTGCTTGATGACCTTCACCCTGCTGATGTGGCAGATTTATTGGAGGCCTTGCCGATAGAAGATCGCTTAAACTTGTGGGAATTTGTCAAAGTTGATCGTGATGGCGAGATTCTGCTAGAAGTATCTGACGCTGTACGCCAAACCCTCATTGCTGATATGGATTCTAGCGAGTTATTAGCCGCGGCCGAGCAATTGGATGCCGATGAGATGGCGGATTTGGCACCTGATTTACCAAAAGATGTATTGCAAGATTTAATGGAAAGCTTAGATTCGCAAAATCGTGAACGTTTGCAATCAACACTTTCTTATCCTGACGATGCTGTTGGTGCATTAATGGATTTTGACATTGTGACTATTCGTGAAGACATTACGCTGGAAGTCGCTTTGCGTTATTTACGCCGCTTGGGCAAACTGCCCGACTTAACCGATAAATTATTTGTGGTGGATAGAAACGATATTTTACTTGGCATTTTGCCGCTTAAGCGTATGGTAGTTAGTGATTTAAACGCTGCGGTAGTTGATGTAATGGCGATTGATGCCGTTTATTTCCATCCCGAAGATATTGCAGATGAAGCCGCCACCGCGTTTGAGCGGTATGACTTGGTTACTGCGCCAGTGGTAGACGCTAATAATAAGCTGGTAGGGCGCATTACGGTAGACGAAGTCATGGATTATATTCGCGGCGAATCTGAATCGGACAAGCTATCAATGGCGGGCTTGCGCGAAGAGGAAGACTTTTTTGCGTCTGTTTGGAAGTCGGTACAAAACCGCTGGGCTTGGCTGGCAATTAACTTAATAACTGCGCTGGTTGCGTCGCGCGTCATTGGTCTATTTGAAGGTTCCATACAGAAAATTGTCGCGCTGGCCGCGTTAATGCCAATTGTTGCGGGTATTGGCGGCAACTCTGGCAATCAAACCACCACCATGATAGTGCGCGGCCTCGCCTTAGGCCAAATCGCCGCGCATAATATGCAATCTCTCATCAAAAAAGAATTAGGCGTGTCTCTTATAAACGGCGTATTTTGGGGCGGCATGCTGGGCATAATCGCTTTTGCACTGTATGGCAATTACAAGCTTGGCCTCGTCATGATGGCTGCAATGACGCTTAATTTGTTATTGTCAGCCATCATGGGCGTGACCATTCCTTTAATAATGACAAAACTGGGCCGCGATCCAGCGGTTGGTTCAAGTGTACTAATAACCGCGGTTACAGATAGCGGCGGATTTTTTATCTTTTTAGGCTTAGCCACTATTTTCTTAATGTAGTCCACATGAATCATGAATACTGAGATTCAACAAATTTGGCATGAGTTGCAAGGTGATTTGTCTACCTCAACCGTTTTATGGCAAGTTGCCATTATTTTCGCTGCGGTGATTATTGCCTTGGCCATTAATGGCGCTTTGCGTAAATATGTCATGCAACACGCTCCCGAGCAATGGAAACGCACTATCGGTAGTATTAATCGCATGCTTTTTCCATTGTCGTGTTTAGCGCTGGTGCTTTTTAGTCAGTGGATATTATCTGGCTGGCAGCATATTGGCTTGCTAAAATTGGCTAGCAGATTATTACTTGCGATGGCTGCAATTCGATTAATCGTGTACTTACTACGTTATTTGCTGTCGCCAGGCGGTTGGCTAAAAGCGCTTGAAAGCGTAATTGCTTGGAGTATATGGGGCATTTTAGCCTTGCATCTCACAGGAGTACTGCCGCAAATCTTGCAAAGCATGTCAGACATGCAGTTTAACATTGGTAAAAATCCAGTTAATTTGCTGTTAGTGTTGCAAGCTTTGCTAACGGTAATTATCACCATTTTTATTGCGCTGTGGCTCAGCCGCGTGTTAGAAAACAAGCTTATGCGCGCCGACCAAGTCAACGTTAATTTGCGTGTTGTGCTAGGCAAAATTATTCGCATTGTTTTATTGTTTATCGCCACTCTAATTGCTTTAACAACAGTTGGTTTGGATATTACGCTGCTATCTGTATTTGGCGGCGCGCTGGGCGTTGGCTTAGGATTTGGCTTGCAACGTATTGCCAGTAATTATGTGAGTGGGTTTATCATTTTATTAGATAAATCGATGCATATTGGCGATGTGGTTTCGGTTGATAAACACTATGGCGTGGTACAAGAGATGCGCGCGCGCTATATGATGCTTGGTAAGCTGGACGGCACGCACGTCATTATCCCTAATGAAACGCTGGTCACTACCGCGGTGATTAACCACTCACTAACGGATCACAAAGGCCGTGTACAGATTGAACTGGCGATTAGCGTGGATAGCCCGCTTGAACAAGCTTTGCAATTGATGCAAACCGTTGCAGAGCAACAAAACCGAGTGTTACAAAAACCTAGTCCAGTAGCGCGCATTAAAGGTTTTAGCGAGTTTGGTGTAGATCTAACGCTTACTGTGTGGGTGTTAGACCCAGAAAACGGCGTTCTTAGCTTGCAATCAGCGTTGTATATGGATGTTTGGAAAGCATTTCAACTTAATAAAATTAGATTTGTGAAATCAGAAATGAAGCTAGATGGTGAAATAAAGATAGGTAGCTAAATTTTAGCAGTGATATTAGTTAATCATTAAACAGACTAAAAAAAGCCCGCAATCGCGGGCTTTTTAGAGACTAAATTAAATATAAATTTACTTAAGTTTGGTTTCTTTATAAATGACATGTTTACGCACAACAGGATCAAATTTTTTGATTTCCATTTTCTCTGGCATGGTACGTTTGTTTTTTGTGGTGGTATAAAAGTGGCCTGTACCAGCACTTGATTCTAATTTAATTTTTTCGCGCATAAATTGTCCTTTTAGCTAAAAATAGCCCTTAAATTTTTTGACCAGCTGCGCGCATGCCTGCTAGCACAGCGTCAATACCGTTTTTGTCAATGGTGCGAAGCGCGTTGTTAGTAATACGCATACTTACCCAACGATTTTCAGATTCTACCCAAAATTTGCGGTTTTGCAGATTAGGTAAAAAACGACGTTTTGTTTTATTTTGTGCGTGAGAAACATTGTTACCCACCATTGGCTTTTTGCCAGTTACCATACATACACGTGCCATAATTAACCCTTTTAAACAACGCATTAAAATTGTAATGCTGTGCTTTTTAGAAAGATTGCAAATATAGCACAAAAGTTAAGTGTATTTCAACCTTAATATGGCTTAATCATGCTTTTAACAGCTTTTAACAGCTTTTAAGATTAGCTTTTAATTAAGCGCATCTCTAGTACTGAGTTTTAAATTTTTCACACGTTGAGCGCTTGGCTTCAATTTTAAGCACGTTTAATGCTCTGCTTTTAATCTATCGCACGTTTAGTGCTTACCTGTACTACCAAAACCACCTTCTGCGCGCTCACTTGTTGTAAATTCATCTACAATATGAAAAGCCGCTTGAACAACTGGCACAATCACCAATTGCGCAATGCGTTCCATCGGGTTCAAAATGAATGGCTCACGGCTACGATTCCAACAGCTTACCAACAATTGTCCTTGATAATCTGAATCAATCAAACCCACCAAATTGCCCAATACAATGCCATGCTTATGTCCAAGACCAGATCGCGGCAATATCAGCGCGGCGTAATACGGGTTGTCCAAATAAATCGCCATACCCGTGGGAATAAGTACTGTTTCGTTAGGCAGCAAAGTTTGGGTATGCTCGGTGCAAGCCCGCAAATCTAAGCCTGCCGAGCCAACAGTGGCATATGCGGGCATCATGTGGTGCAAACGCGCGTCTAAAATTTTAATGTCAACGTCTATCATGGTTATCTCTCAAATCTAAAAATATATTTTAAGTATTTTAAGCGAAAAAGTAGTATTTGCATCAATTGCTTATTTTGTTTAATTGTTTAATTGTTTGATTGTTTGATTGTTTGATTGTTTGATTTTTAGCCCGTCTTATTTCGATGCTCTGTAAGCCTTATAAACAATGCCTCGCAGAGCATTTATTTTTTCTCGACAATTATCATATGCAAAAAATGCTTTAAATTAAAGCTGTTATTGGGTTTTTATTTGCATGGCTAAATCGTATAGTCCTGCAAATTCTTAACGGTGCCCTTGCTTTTTCTCAAGTGCTAAATAAATATTCAGCTGTTCAAGCGCCCATGATAGATGCTCAGGCTTATGGTCATCACGGCGCAATGCATACCAAATTTCGGCGCTGTAAACCAGCTCCCACAAATCGAAGCTTTAGCTGGTTAAATGTATCTAGCTGGCAGTTTTGGCAACATACGGTTTTAGCAATTGCGTCACAGGTACAAATTGCTCAATCAGCTTACTTTTTTTGGATACACTCTCGCAACTGCGTGCTTTACCCTAGGCGCATTAAAATGTGCAACCAGGTTTTTCAAACAATTTTGGGCTGATATTTTGCCGATGCTCTCGTACCATGCTTGACATTTCCTGCACGGTGGCTTCAATTTTAGGTTCGTAATTTTGGTAATTTAGCGTTTTCTCAAAGTTTTCGTTTATTTTTTCAAACGCATCCTTATGTGCAAAGCCAAACTTGGCATAAGGCGCGCAAATGTACAATTGCGGCAATCGCTGGCGCAGTGTAAAAATAGTCTCTTTGGTAATGCCTGAAGCATCTTTGCTAATGTACGACATTTGCAAATGCGGCAAGCTGGCTCACACGTCTATGTCAATTTCAAAAGATTCGTTATCTTCCTCATTGCCATCAATTTGCCAACCTGAGGTCCCGTAAATTTAAGGCTTACAATATCGGGCGCTGTTTTAGCAATTGCGATTAACGCAATCTGCATTGCATCTTCACACATTTCGCCGTTATATTGCACATGTAAACTGTTGCAGCCATCAGCCATCAGCCATCAGCCACCAGCCATCAGCCATCAGCCATCAGCCATCAGCCACCAGCCACCAGCCACCAGCCACCAGCCACCAGCCACCAGCAAGCGGCTGCGAAAATCATTTGGATGCAGCGCGTCATCGTTATTGATAGCCCGTTCTGCGTCAAGCGCGTTTAATTCAAGCTGCGCGGCGTGTAAAATACCTAAGGTTTTTGCATACAAAAACTCTTTAATAATGCTTAAAAACAATAATAAAAATACGCTTAATTAGTTTGATGCTGTGAAAGCCAATGTCCATGCGGCTATCACGCATGAATAACCAGCTTTAGCTGGTATATTCTGC
The DNA here is from genome assembly GCA_043735225.1 of Methylotenera sp. Lineage (GTDB taxonomy): Bacteria > Pseudomonadota > Gammaproteobacteria > Burkholderiales > Methylophilaceae > Methylotenera_A. The sequence continues at coordinate 19,931 of JAYTEL010000002.1, forward strand.
GGGAACAACTCTTGCTGTTGCAGAGCATAGTCTTGCTGTCGCGTAATTTTTATTACTTTTTCAACATATTTGCAATATGCGTCAAAATGCCGTGCGCCACCGTTTTTTTGTCTGCCGTTGGCAACGTGTGCGCGCCATTTTCATCAATCAAGATTACGCTATTTTCATCATTGCCCATGGCAGTTTTTACATCGTTGGCTACTATTAATGGCAGTTTTTTGGCGATGCGTTTTGCGCTGGCATATTCAATTATGTGTTCAGTTTCTGCCGCAAAGCCTACGCAAAATGGCGCGTTTGGCAGGCTGGCAACATCTTTTAAAATATCTTTAGTGGTTACCAAATCTATGTTGAGTGTACTTGTATCATTACTCTCAGCACTTTTTTTGATTTTTTGCGCGTTGGGTTTGGCGGGCGTGTAATCTGATACCGCCGCCACGCCAATAAATACGTCGTTAGAATTTAATTTTAAGATCGCGATATTGCTCATCACCGCTTGATACATAGCTGCTGCGTTAGTGGTGCTAATATTTTTTACATTTTTTGGTGAATTTAACGCAGTTGCGCCACTAATCAAAGTGACATCCGCGCCCATATCTGCCGCTACTTGTGCCAACGCATAACCCATTTTACCACTGCTTAAATTGGTAATGGCGCGTACAGGGTCGATCATCTCTAGCGTGGCGCCTGCGGTAATTAATACGCGTTTGCCAGCCAGTATCTTGGGTGTAAAAAAGGCGTTAATGTCGAGCATTAACTCGATTGGTTCTAACATGCGACCAAGCCCAACTTCGCCGCACGCTTGGTCGCCACTACCTGGGCCTAAAACGGTGATTTTGTCTGCAACTAGCTGCGCAAAATTACGCTGTGTGGCGGGATTTTCCCACATTTGTTTGTTCATGGCGGGCGCGACTAACAGCGGGCAATCTCTTGCCAAACACAAGGTAGAAAGCAAATCATCGGCGCGACCGTGCAATAATTTAGCCACAAATTCGGCCGTGCAAGGCGCAATCACAATCGCATCTGCTTCGCGGCTAAGTTCAATATGCGGCATGCCGTTGTCAACTTGCGAATGCCACATGCCAACAAATACGGGCTTGCCAGACAGGGCTTGCATGGTGACGGGCGTTATAAATTGTGCGGCCGATTCAGTCATCACCACTTGCACGTTATAATCAGCTTTAATCAACAAGCGCACCAATTCAGCCGCTTTATAAGCCGCAACACCGCCCGTTATGCCTATTACAATCTTTTTGCGACCTATATTATTGTGGCTTTTATTTTCACTTACTTGTGTTGTCATGGTAAATTGGTTTTGTGTCTATAATAATTTAATTAAATAGTAGTCTAGCATGCACGCAAACCATTGCATCAATTGCGCCCAAACGCGGCAATAATCCAAAGCTGTCAGTTTGCAAATATATTCTGCAATTATTCGTTTTAAGGCGATGCAAGCGAAGCTGCAACTGCCTGAAAAAAAACATAAAATCTAAAAAATCTGACAAATTTAATATAGGGAATTTTATATGGCAATAACCGATTGGCCAGCGGCCGAAAGACCTAGAGAAAAACTCATTGAACTTGGAGCCGACGCTTTATCAGACGCAGAATTACTCGCCATATTTTTGCGCGTTGGCGTCACTGGCAAAAGCGCGGTCGATTTAGCGCGCGATTTACTCACCCAATTTAGCAGTTTAAACGGTATTTTTGCGGCTACAGAACATGAATTAATCCGAGTGCATGGCATTGGCACCAGTAAATACGTGCAGCTGCAGGCTATATTTGAAATGAGCCGCCGCGCGTTGGCTGAGCAACTGCAAAGCCGAGATGTGTTAAATTCGCCGCAAGCTGTACGCGACTATTTGGTGCTTAAGCTGGGCAGTTTAACAAAAGAAGTTTTTTTAGTACTGTTTTTGAACACGCAAAATCATCTGGTTGCGACCGAGGAAATGTTCGCCGGCACACTCACCCAAACCAGTGTTTACCCGCGCGAGGTTATTAAACGCGCCTTGCACCACAATGCGGCTGCGGTTATTTTTGCGCATAATCACCCCACAGGCACTGCGCAACAAAGCACTGCTGATGAACTATTAACCAAACAATTGAAACAAGCGCTTGCACTAGTGGATGTGCAGGTTTTAGACCACTTTATTGTGGCGGGGAATAATACGCTATCTTTTTCGGAGCGCGGATTACTTTAGGTGCAGCACTTGTAAAAACGTAATTTAACCTCTTATTAAACAGTGCATCGGGTACCTCTATTGACACGGTACTATGTAACGTTACAGTCTATTAAAATAGATTCTGAAAATTTAAACATAATTGTTTTTTGTAGAAGTGTTGATACAATTCTAAAAACAGAGTGGCGATAATGACACCAAGCAAAACGCAGGCCAGGCGTAAAAGCTAACAACACATCAAGCATCCCCACTAAATGTAAAACACTAATAATGTAGATGGCTGTTAATGAAATGAATCGCCACTGGTTTTTTGTATTTGCATTAAGGCGGTATCTGTCGATAAGCCAAATTTAGTTTCAAAAAACCCAAAATTGTAGACGTCTGTGGAAATATGCAAAGGCAACACAGCTAAAAATTTACCTTTTAATTGCGCGTCTGAGCGTGTATCCCACATCTCTAAAAACTGTGCTTTGGTATAACGCCTATTGCCCAATGAAGGGTCTGCCAGCCAAACATAATCTTGGTTAATGCCGCGCATCACGGTAAAGTGGTCTTGCTTACGATATTTTAAATACAAAATTACAGGGCGTTTTAACTGGGCTAATTGTGTAAAACTTGCTGCATAGCCAGTTGCTCTAAATCCAAATTGCGGCAGCGCACGCACCATATCATCAAATGATGCTGCACCTGTGCCAGCGTCCATGGCAATTAACAATGCTTGCTCTGTTAATTGTTGTTTATAAAATGCATTTAATATGGTGGCAAGCGATGCTGCACCACATGAGAAATCTAAATCTTGCTTGACTATTTGCGCATCACGTAACGATTTCCAGTGTTGTACTTTTGAAGGAGTGTAAATGTACGAGCCGCCAATTGGCATGTTGATAGGAAGATTAACCACTTCGCAACAAGCTAAACCGCTTGAACATAAACAAAAGCAAACTGATAAAAGAATGAAAAATTTGTTTAGATTTAATAACTGCATGCTAGTCAAAATTGTTTGTTTATAAATAAGCTTAGTTTCACTTTGGTTGTGGTTACAGCTAAGGCAACGGCTACAACATATTTACTAATTTTGTTTCGTATCCCTCAATACTATTTTTATCACAATTTACCCTTATGTATTTGATATACATAACCAGCTAAGCAGAGCGAAGTAAAAATGGCAATAACTACAACAACCCAAAATTTAAAACTAAAGAGCTCATGCAAAATACCAAAATCACCCCAAGTTGCAAAAAGTGGATTTCCTTCTTTTCTGCTGCTGTACCCGCTCCAAAGTAAAAGCAAATTTAATACTATAGTTTGCACTATAAACGCATAACAAAATACGGTAAAAGGTTTGAACATGCTTACGGCATATGCCAAAAAAATCATAAATAAAACTGCGATTACAGGGTTTATGTAAGACATTTTAATTTAAACATTACCTTTTTTAAGTTGCCAAACGTAAGCAACTAGTAAGAAAGTAACAATTAAAGCTATACCAAAACTTATTATGATTTGCCATTGAAAAAATTCATACAAAATACCTCGGTCACCCCAGTGTGATAAAAATTTATTTCCAGACCTTCTTCCTTGAAATCCGATCCATAAAAAAGAGAGGTTAATTGCTATTGTTTGCAAAATAAGCGAAACAAAAAAAATACGCCATAAACTAAATGAACACACCATGTGTGCAATAAAAATCATCGCAATAACAGCAATAATAGGTGTTGCATAATCCATAAAATACCTTCTAAACTAGCTGACTAAATATTCACAGTTATTCAACTAGTGAAACTCTAAAAAATTTATTTAAAATGCCTATTACCAAAAAAAGATGTGCCAAACGAAGTACCTTTTATAGCAATCCCTGTTAAGTTGGGTGTGCCATAAACACTAGTGTAAGTTCTAATATTGTTGCTAATACCCTGCTGAATAACCATTGGTAATTTACCCAATGTATTTTGTGCGGCACCGATAGCAAATGGACTATACGCTTTTGAAAAACTAGTAGCGCTATAATTAATAGTAACACCTGCACCCCTTAAAGCCAATGCAGATAGCCCACTTGTAGCAGCACCGATTGCCGTACTAGCTGCCGCCTGGGTTGGGTTAAAGTTGCTCGTAAAATTATTTACAAATGACCCATTACCCTTAAAAGCATCTGCAGCAGAGTTATATGCCAAAGGTAAAACGTATGCACTAAACCCTATGCCAGCCCCAATAGCAAAGTTAGCAAATGCCCCTTCGGTTTCTTGCATTTCTTGCGGTGAAAGTTGCGCTAATTGCATTGGTGCATCGCTGGTGTTAAACAATATTTCTGCATCTGTGTTGATGTCTGCATTCGCTGTTGCGTTACCAATATACAGTGTACTAATAGCCATGGCTAAAACGAATTTATTCATATTATTGCTCCATTTTAATATAGTTTAAGTCTAAAAAAGTTGGTGGTTATTTATTACTAAATTACTAAATTACTTTATTGCTTTATTGCTTTATTGCTTTATTGCTACAGGGCTTTGCAGGTACGTTTGCAAATAACTGTTTTATTCAACTTTTGGCGTTACGGTTTTACGTTGGTAGCCAAAAGTATGAATCAGGTTAAAACGCATTTCTGCATCGTTATTGCCCGATGCGCTGGTGCGAAAATTAAAGGCTAAGTTGGTGGCATCGGTTAAACCAAAGCCCAACCCAAGATTTAAATCGGTGCTGGTGCTGGTGGTGTCAATTTTTTGTCCGTTGATTATGGTTGCTTGGCGCAGCGTCCAACTAAAACCAGTAGTGAGTGATACTTTATCGTTTACTGCAAATGCAACCGATGGATTGATAAATAAAATATTGCCTGGCTTAATATCATCTGTACCATCTTGCCTGTTATTACTTGCGCGCCATGCGGCAGATACCGATAGCACAACGGGGTCTATGGAGTGATAGGTGGTCATGCCCAGTAAGTAAGATTTTAAATAGCTGTGGTTTGATTGACCGTTTTCGTACAATGCCGCTTCACCAAATACAAATAGTGCGGGTGTATTGGTGTCATCTTTAATTTTATAATTTACACCCAGCCATGCATCTTGCCATTGGTGGCTTCTTTCGCTTAATGGCGCTACGTCGTTATCTGTCAATTGCTTATTAAAACGGTTAAAGCGCGCTAAATAGCTGGCGCGCAAATAAGCTTCTAAATTAGCACTTATGCCGTAACGTAAGCCTGCGGTAGCTACAAAAAGATCAGTATTTGATTTTTGGTCGGTAATGATGGTGGGTAATTGTACAAAAGAGGTTGTGCCCGTTTGTACTAGAATAGGGTTTATGCCAGTGGCAGTTTGCGTATTGCTATTGACATAACTGAGGTTGGTTTCTAACTTAAATTGACCACTGTCGCTGATCACGTTTTCTACAGTTAAAGGTAAATCAGCGTGGGCATTTAATGTGACAAAAATTAGACTAAGCAATAAGTTTTTTTTGGTTTTATTCATTGAAAATTTTCTTGTAAAGTATTCTTTTTTTAATTCTTTATCATGTTACCTCCCCCCTAAAATGTTTTGTCAAGTTCAATAGTAATTAGCTTGTGGGCTTAATTTGAAATACTCTAATAGCTTAAAAATACTATAAAAAATCGGAACTGTAGCGGTTGTTCAGTTTGTTATTGTCTATTTTGACTCTTGTCACCGTAATAGAATACTTTCAAGAAATATAGGCCTGTAAGTGCGATACTTTTATTATTTTAGACCTTTTCAATAAGCGAAAAATGACAGTATTTTCAATATACTATCAATTTACGTCATTCCCGCGTAATGGTTTAAGCGGGCAATTCGCGAAGCGAATGCTCGCAAAGCGGGAATTTTTTCTAATCAGTTACTTACATGGATCACCGCTTTTAAGGAGTTAATAACGCGTTTAGCTCGTATATTCCATGGGGAAGACCTTTACGGCCTCGCGAGGATGACGGATTTTAAGTTTTTAGTATTTAAGCCAATTCGTGCAAAAATCACTTTCTACTAATTTTTTTAAATTTAAGATAAATTTTTATCTAACCAAAACCAAGGCACAGCGCGGTTGTGCGCGGCATTAATATGCACAATTTGACCTACTTTTACATCAATTGGCGCATCAAATAAATAGGCGCATTGCTGCCAATTAGAGACTTTGCTGGTTTGCGAGGGGTGATTCTCGAACAGTACTTTTTCATCACCATTCATGTCGAGTTTCATCCACTGCACAAGGCCATAGCAGCGGCCAGCCGTTGTGACGGGAATTTTTAAAGTTTTGCGTTGTGCAGGAAATGTGTTTTCGTTCTCAAAATCAAAGCTAAACGCAGCAATGCCGTCACTCAACAGCCCGATGTTCAAATCGTTGCGGGCAATCATGCGTTTGTTGCTTACAATTTTGTTAAAACCTTGCAAGTTAAAGCCGAAAGCATTTTCAACCAGTAAATTACGGCGAATATATTCTCCCGTAAAAAGCGCAACCATGATGCTGCCTGCGGCGGGAATGACTTTACCGTTGGGTTTTAATAAACGTTTTTTTGCATCTTCTAAGCTTGGTAACACATGTTCGCCCAATAATTCGCTGGAGAATATTTCTGAAACCAAAATATCGGCTTGTGTATCAAGATCCGCGCCAATATTGATTTCTGTGGATTTTTTTGCAACGACTTTGATGGTTTTTTCATAATGATTATCTTGAATAATTTGCCGCGCAGTTTCGGCAATCAGCGACACACTTTCACACGTGGTGACTTGTTTTGCGCCCAGTTTCGCAGCCATCATCGCCAACAAACCAGATCCTGTGCCGATTTCAAACACGGTTGAGTCGGCCTTTACAACAGCTTTAAGCGCGTCAAAATAAGCCTGATTACGGTTTTGCTCGTTCATCATCGGCACGTGCCACTCTGGCACAGTGCGCGTTAAACTTAAATATGCGCCTTGCTGCGCGGCAATTAACTCAGGCGAAATCGCCAACACTTGGCGGTAATAAAACAGCGCTTCATCGGGCGCGGCTTGCTCTTTTAAAAGCGTATCTAAGTTAGCAAAAGCCTCACTCGAGTTTGGGTTAAACTCAAGCGCACGCACAAAGCTGGCAGCAGATTCGTGCAGCATATTTTGCGCTTTTAACACCACGCCTAAGTTGCTGTGCACTTCGCCGTAGTTTGGGCGCAAGGCAAGGGCTTTGTGAAAACAATCGGCGGCGCCAGTTAAATTATCTTGCTCTTGCAGCGTCGCGCCTAAATTTACATATGCTTCTACATAGTTTGGGTTAATACTTAAGGCTTTACGCATGAGTTGCACAGCGGTTTTAAGGTCACCTTTTTGTTTGGCGATTAACCCAAGCAGGTGCAGCGCATCTGACTGATTTGGCGTAGCTTGCAATATTTGTTTGTACAATAGTTCTGCTGCAAGCAAATTGCCCGCTTGGTGTTGCGCCATGGCGCTTTGCAGCGCATGTTGTGGGTTAAAGTTGGCTTGAGCCGTCGGTTGAGGCGCGCCGCCGGTTGACTCGCAACATTGTTTATATTTTTTACCGCTGCCACAGGGGCAAGCGTCGTTTCTACCGATTTTACTTGTCATATTATTTTAAGTGAGTTGTAGGTTTGCTAAACGCGCGTACAAACCGCCTTGTTGTTTAAGCTCATTCGCGCTGCCAATCTCAATAATTTTACCATTTTCAAGCACAACAATTCGATTGGCTTTTTGCACAGTGCTTAAACGATGGGCAATCATTAACGTGGTGCGACCTTGCATAGCTGCGCTTAACCCTTGTTGCACCAATATTTCAGATTCTGCGTCTAGCGCGCTAGTTGCTTCGTCTAAAAGTAAAATTGGCGCGTCTTTCAAAATAGCCCGCGCGATTGCAATACGTTGGCGCTGTCCGCCGCTTAATCTTGTGCCACGCTCGCCCAAAAAGGTTTGGTAGCCTTGCGGCAATTTGTGAATAAATTCATCCACTTGCGCTGCTTTTGCGGCGGCAATAACTTCATCATCGGTAGCCGTTGGTTTGCCATACCGAATATTTTCCAGCGCATTAGCAGAAAAAATCACCGCGTCTTGCGGCACTATTCCTATGCTGCCGCGCAAGCTTTTTAAACTTAGTGATGCAATAGACTGACCGTTAATAGAGATACTGCCAGACTGTGCATCGTAAAAGCGTAACAAACATTGAAACAGCGTAGTTTTGCCTGCGCCGCTGGGGCCAACTAGCGCGATGGTTTCACCTGCGGCAATTTCCAATGAAAAATCATCAAGCGCCGCGATTTGTGGGCGCGATGGGTAATGAAAAACCACGTTTTTAAACGAAATGGCTGCTTGTTTTGGGATTGCTTGTTTTGAATCGAATAGCAATTGTGCGTTGGCTGGTTCTTTAATTGCCGCATCAGCATGCAGCAATTCTATTAGCCGCTCGGTCGCGCCCGCTGCACGCATAATGTCGCCCCACACCTCACTCATGGTACCCACTGCGCCCGCCACCATCATGGCGTATAGCACAAAAGAGGCTAACTCACCGCCCGACATTTCACCTGTCGAAACTTGGCGTGCGCCTATCCATAACACAAAAATAATCGTGCCTAAAACAGCAGTCACCATTAGCATAGTCAACATGGAGCGTACTTTTACGCGTTTTAACGCAGTGGTAAAACTTAAATCGGCAGAATTCTTAAATCGTGAAATCTCAGCATGCTCTTGTGTATAAGATTGCACCGTAGGCATGGCATTAAGTATTTCTCCAGCAATTGCACTGCTGTCGGCCACACGGTCTTGCGATTCGCGCGATAATTTTTTAACTTTACGGCCAATTAACAAAATGGGCAAAATCAAACAAACCATTAAACCAATATTAAGCGAAAACAAGTAAAAATTAGTGACTGCCAGCATTATCATGCCGCCAATAAATTGAAACAAATTGCGCAAACCCATCGAAACCGAGCTGCCAACCACGGTTTGAATCAGCGTGGTGTCACCAGTTAATCGCGATAAAACCTCACCTGTTTGCGTGGTTTCAAAAAACTGCGGGCTTTGCGTCATCACCCTTGCGTAAACTGCGCTACGCAAGTCTGCGGTTACTCGCTCGCCCACCCACGAAACCGTGTAATAACGCCACGCAATCATCAGCGCCCAAAACGCACTTAGCGCCATCATCACCAAAAAATGCCCGTTTAAGCTTAAATTGGCCAATAAACCTGTGTGTGTTTTGGTTGAACTAGATATTGTGTTCGTGACAAAACCAAAATCAATTAAATCGCGAAATGCAAGCGGCACAATTAATAATGTGATTGCGCCTAATGTTAACAACACAAATGCCAATAAAACTTTGCTTTTGTGTGGTTTTAAAAACGGCAAAAGTGCAGAAAGTGATGATAATTTTTTGGTGGCAGGTTTAGCAGCAGTTTTTATGGCTATTTCTGACGATATTTTTGTATCAGTTTGCATGTGTGTTTTATATTATATTGAATGTGAAGTGTAGCATTGACAGTACAATTGATGGAGTTAACGTCGCTTGCTAGGTTCAACGCAAAGTGTGATTTATACTAGATGAAATAAATAAAAAATATTGATATGCATAAAAATTTAAAATTAATTATCTGGTTTATGGTGGGCGTTTTAGGGCTGTTTGCCTTAAGTGCCATTGCACTAAACCGCGGCGAAAGCATTAACGCGCTGTGGTTAATTACCGCTGCGGTGTGCATTTACGCAATTGCTTACCGTTTTTATGCCGCTTGGATTGCAGCAAAAGTGCTGGTGATTGATGAAACGCGCGCAACGCCTGCCGAGCGGCTAGACAATGGTCGCGATTTTATCCCCACCAATAAATGGGTGGTATTTGGCCACCATTTTGCCGCAATTGCTGGGCCTGGCCCATTGGTAGGCCCAACACTGGCGGCGCAATTTGGCTATTTGCCAGGCACGCTGTGGATATTGATTGGCGCGGTGTTAGGCGGCGCGGTGCAAGATATGGTGACGCTGTTTTTCTCGACCCGTCGCGATGGGCGTAGCCTTGGCCAAATGGCGCGCGATGAAATTGGCGTGATCGGCGGCACGGCGGCATTAATTGGCACATTTTTGATTATGATTATTTTAATCGCCGTGCTGGGTTTGGTGGTGGTTAACGCCATGAAACATAGCCCGTGGGCGACTAGCACAGTTGCCGCAACCATTCCAATTGCCATGATTATTGGCTTTTATATGCGCAAAATACGCCCTGGGCGGGTGTTAGAAGCCAGCGCAATTGGCGTGGCTTTATTGCTGTTTAGCGTGTTTGCTGGCGGTTGGATTGATCACAACGAGGCCTTGCGTGTGTATTTTGACCACGATGGCCTGCCACTCGCATTTGCGATTATTGTGTATGGTTTTGCCGCCGCCGTGTTGCCGGTGTGGCTATTGCTAGCGCCGCGCGATTATTTAAGTACCTATATGAAGCTTGGCACGATCATTTTATTAGCGGTCGCTATCATCATATTGCGCCCCAACATTCACATGCCTGCCATAACGCAATTTGTAGATGGTACTGGGCCGATTTTTGGTGGCAAGCTGTTTCCGTTTGTGTTTATCACCATTGCCTGCGGCGCAATTTCGGGCTTTCACGCGCTAATTGCTAGTGGCACAACGCCAAAATTACTGGCTAACGAGCGCGACATTCGCATGATTGGCTACGGCGCAATGTTGCTAGAAAGCTTCGTCGCGATTATGGCCATGATAGCCGCCACAGTGCTTGAGCCTGGCGTATTTTTTGCCATCAACAGCCCCGCAGGTGTGGTGGGTAAAGAGGCAATTGACGCGATTGCAAAAATTAATAGCTGGGGCTTTGCGGTAACGGTGGAGCAAATGAATCAATTAGCCAAAGATATGGGCGAAAGCAGCCTATTTGCCCGCACCGGCGGCGCGCCTAGCTTGGCGGTGGGCATGGCCAGCATATTCGGCAATGCGTTTGGCAAGCAATTACTCGCGCTGTGGTATCACTTTGCCATTATGTTTGAGGCGATTTTTATTTTAACGACTCTTGATGCTGGCACGCGGGTTGGCCGATTTATGCTGCAAGATATGCTGGGCAACTTTAATAAAAAACTCGGTGAAACCTCTTATATGCCATCGGTCATCCTCACCAGCGCCATAGTGGTGGCGGGTTGGGGCTACTTTTTGTATATCGGCGTGATTGACCCCAATGGCGGCGTGAATATTCTCTGGCCGCTATTTGGCATTGCGAACCAAATGTTGGCCGCTATTGCCCTATGTGTTGCAACGGGTATTTTGGTTAAAACTGGCAAACTTAAATATGCGTGGGTAACCGCGCTACCACTCACATGGCTCGTGGTGGTAACAACAACGGCGGCTTGGCAAAAGATTTTTAGCGCCGATATTAGAATCGGTTTTTTTGCTGCTGCCAATGATTTAAGCGCTAAATTAGCGGCTGGATTATTGCCCGCAGATAAAGCAAATGTTGCGCCGCAGCTCATTTTTAATCAACATTTAGACGCGTATTTAACGCTATTTTTTGTGGCGGTTTTATGGATTGTGATAGCGGATATGTTGTGGGTTTGTACAAGTCATTTACGCGGTAAACCCGTATTGCCAACATCTGAAACACCGCATACGCCATGTCAATTGGATGACGATTGGGTGAGAGATTAATGTTTACTAAATTAAAGCTCGCTTGGCAAAACACTGTTCAAAACACTTGTCATAATAATCGCCAAAATTTACGGCAAAACTTGCGTCAAAACTTGCGTCAAAACTTGCGTCAATTAACGGGCGAAGATGCTTATGAGCGATATTTGGTGCACTTTTATGAGCATCAAGTAGCGCAAAAAAATCAGCAAGTAGAACAAAATGTAGAAGAAATTGCAGCGCCGCCATTAAGCCGCGAGGCGTTTTATAAAGAGTGGCAAGAGAGTAAATGGAAAGGCATTAAACGTTGTTGTTAAAAAATCCGCACAAAGAGAAAGCGTTTTCGCAAGAAGATTTAAACCGCATTATTGAAATGGGCTGGGAAGATCGCACCGCTTTTGAAGCGATTGACGCACAATTTGGACTTAATCAAGACGGCGTAATTAAAATTATGCGCGCCAATTTAAAGCGCAACTCTTTTAAATTGTGGCGCGAGCGCACGCACGGGCAAACCACAAAACACCTAAAATTGCGCAGCGAAGACGTCACAAGGCATCAATCAAGGCAGCATAATAAAATGTATCGCTGACTTTTGTCGATTACCGATTATTGCTTTTCGACAATATGATCAATATCCATTTCATCGCTACGCAATCGTTCATCAATCTCGTATTCAGTCACGTTAACTTGGGTTTCAAGCGAATTTATTTTAATAGGACTGTAATCCGCAATCGTGTAATTGTAGGGTTGCGGCGTTTTAAATAATTTGTTCCAAAGCTTTTTCATTAACGCTAACCTAAAGTAATTATGGTTAACAATGTGCAAGTAATATGCCAAGAGTGATTGGCGCTGATAATTATTTTAAGTGACTGTTTATGTTAGTAAAATTTAAAATTAGGCGCTGGTTAATTTGCCGCTCAATAGCTTGTAGCTGAAAATTGATTGCACATGTTGGATTTTCGACTTTAGTTAAACTTATATTGATTTGCCTTAATCCACATCCAAATGCCCAGCACTATCATCGGCAAGCTCAGCCATTGCCCCATGCTAAAGCCTAATTGCAACAGGCCTAATTGACTATCTGGCTGTCGCGTAAACTCTACTAAAAATCGAAAGCTGCCATAGCCTATTAAAAATAGCGCAGAAATAGCGCCATTTGGCCGCTGTTTGCGTGAGTAAATCCATAACAGTGCAAACAAAACAATGCCTTCAAGCGCAAACTCATACAATTGAGAGGGGTGGCGCGCTAGATTATCCACTTGCGGAAAAATCATGCCGTAAGTGGAGTTGGTTGCTCTGCCCCACAGCTCGCCATTAATAAAATTGCCCATACGCCCAGCCCCAAGCCCAATAGGCACAAGGGGCGCGACAAAATCCATGATTTTTAGCCAAGGCTGCCCAGCTGTTTTATGTAAACCATGCTTTTTATTAAATAAATACATGGCAATCAAAACGCCTAAAAAGCCGCCATGAAAACTCATGCCGCCTTGCCAAACTTTTAAAATATCCAGTGGTTGTTCAATAAAGCTACTTAATTGGTAGAACAAACCATAGCCAATTCTACCGCCTAAAATCACGCCCAGTGCGCCGTAAAAAAGCGCATCATCCAGCATCTCATTGGTCCAGCCAAACCATTTTTTATGTTTAATTTGATAGCGGCCAAGCGAAAAAAAAGCTAAGAATCCCAGTAAGTACATTAGCCCATACCAATGAATGCCAAAATTTTGCGTAATATGCAAGGCTACGGGGTCAATTTGCGGGTGAATTAAAGGCATATTTAACATGTTATATAATTGTGGTTGCGGTAAAATAATATTATAAGGTTTAAATTTATACAATCCTATTGCATTAAGGTGATCATATATGCCAGTTTATCGTTCTCGCACCACTACCCACGGCCGCAATATGGCGGGCGCACGCGCGTTATGGCGCGCTACTGGTATGAAAGATGGCGATTTTGAAAAACCAATCATTGCCATTTCTAACTCATTCACACAGTTTGTGCCAGGTCATGTGCATTTAAAAGATTTAGGTCAATTGGTGGCGCGCGAGATTGAACGTGCAGGCGGCGTTGCCAAAGAATTTAACACCATTGCGGTGGATGATGGCATTGCCATGGGGCATAGTGGCATGTTGTATAGCTTGCCCAGCCGCGATTTAATTGCCGATAGCGTTGAATATATGGTGAACGCGCACTGCGCTGATGCGCTGGTGTGCATTTCAAATTGCGATAAAATTACGCCGGGTATGTTAATGGCGGCGCTACGCCTTAATATTCCCGTGGTGTTCGTTTCTGGCGGGCCCATGGAAGCGGGTAAAGTCAATTGGCAAGGCGAGGAGCTTAAGCTTGATTTGGTGGATGCGATGGTAGCTGCTGCCGATAGCAAAGTAACGGATGCGAAATCTGACGCGATTGAGCGCAGTGCTTGCCCAACTTGCGGCAGCTGTTCTGGCATGTTTACGGCCAATTCAATGAATTGCTTAACCGAGGCTCTTGGGTTAAGTTTGCCTGGTAACGGCTCTACATTAGCCACGCACGGCGCACGTAAACAGTTGTTTTTGCAAGCGGGCAGGTTGATTGTAGAAATTGCTAAACGCCATTACGAGCAAGACGATTACAGCGTTTTACCGCGCAATATTGCTAACATGCAAGCGTTTGAAAACGCCATGGCGCTTGATGTGGCGATGGGCGGCAGCACCAATACAGTGCTGCATTTGCTGGCTGCGGCGCACGAGGCAGGGCTTGATTTCACCATGAGTGACATTGATAGAATTTCTCGTAAGGTGCCGTGCATTAGCAAAGTTGCGCCCGCCACGCAAAAATATCACATGGAAGATGTGCACCGCGCAGGCGGCGTAATGGCGATTTTGTCAGAATTAAGCCGCGGTGGGCTGATTCATCGTGATATACCGACGGTTCACAGCCCCAGTATGGGCGCTGCGCTTGATAAATGGGACATTACGACGACCCTTGATGAGGATGTGAAAAAATTCTACCGCGCAGCGCCAGGCGGCATTGCTACTACCATTGCGTTTAGTCAAAGCATGTTATGGCCAGATTTGGATGCAGACCGCACTGATGGCTGCATTCGCGATATTGAACACGCCTATAGTAAAGATGGCGGCTTGGCCGTGTTATATGGCAACATTGCATTAGATGGCTGTATTGTAAAAACTGCGGGTGTGGATGATTCTATCTTGAAGTTTACTGGCCGCGCACGCATATTTGAAAGTCAAGATACGGCAGTTGAAGGTATTATGGCGGATAAAATTGTGGCTGGCGATGTGGTAGTGATTCGTTATGAAGGCCCGCGCGGCGGACCTGGCATGCAAGAAATGTTATACCCAACTAGCTATTTAAAATCCAAAGATCTAGGCAAGGCGTGCGCGCTTCTCACAGATGGCCGTTTTTCTGGTGGAACATCGGGTTTATCAATCGGCCACGTAAGCCCTGAAGCGGCCGAAGGCGGCGCGATTGGCTTGGTAGAAGAAGGCGATGTGATAGAAATTGATATTCCAAACCGTACCATTCATTTAAGTATTACAGATGAAGAAATGGCGCACCGCCGCGCCCATATGGAAGCAAAAGGTAAAATGGCTTGGAAGCCTTTAAACCGCGAGCGTCACGTTTCACCAGCACTACGTGCCTATGCCGCGATGACTACGAGCGCGGCGCGCGGCGCAGTGCGTGATGTTTCGCAGATAGAAAATTAAGTAATAGGCATATTAAAAAATAAAATAGTATAAGCAATCAACGATTTATAAAGCTTTAATTAAAATTAAAATTTAAATTATAACTAAAACAAAAAAACTATAACAAAAACTATTTTGGAAACCCGCCATCCAAATAATCAAGGATGGCGCAAGGGGTGGTGGAGTAAGCATGACAGATAAAAGTATGGCAAAAAGAACGATACAAAACAATGTATTAGATAGTGACTTTACGATAGAGCCGCAGCTAAGCATTACGCAAGATGAAAATGGCCTTGAGTATATTGAAATTAATAATGATTTAGCTACCGCAAAAATTGCGTTGCAAGGCGGCCACATCATTTCTTGGCAGCCCAAGGTGCAAGAACATCCAGTTTTATGGGTTTCATCTAACGCACGATATCAAAAAGGCCGCTCTATTCGCGGCGGTGTGCCTATTTGTTGGCCTTGGTTTGGCGCACACCCAACTGATGGCACGCTTTGTCCGCACGGTTTTGCGCGGGTTATTCCTTGGCAATTAATTATGGCCGAGCCAACACGCCACGGCGCAACACGTATAGTTTTGCAAATGACTGAAACCGCTGAAGCACGTCGTCAATTATCTTATCCGTATTTATTGAGCATGACGATTACAATCGGCGATACGCTAAGAATTGAGCTTGCCACCACCAATAAATCAACGCACCCTTTTTTGGTGGGCGAGGCATTTCACACTTACTTTAACATCAGCGATATTGCCAATGTAACGGTAAAAGGCTTGCAAGACACGCTATTTGCCGACAAAGTATTCGGTTACGAGCGGCGTTTGCAACGAGGCGATATCACCTTTAACGGCGAATTTGACCGCGTGTATTTAAACACAACCTCAGATTCTGTCATTGAAGACACGGGCTTAAACCGACAAATTCGTATTGGCACATCACGCAGCCAATCCACCATTGTTTGGACGCCATGGGCAGACAAAGCTGAACAAATGGCCGATATGGGCACCAAGGACGAGTGGCGCAAAACCGTATGCGTTGAAACAGGCAATGCGCTGGATAACGCTGTGGTCATTTCGCCCAATAAAACCCACACAATGGCGGTTGAGTATTCAGTCGAAGAGTTGTGAATTGACTAGTTTTATTTGGTAACATTATTTCGATGCTCTGCAAGCCACATAAACACTAGCTTGCAGAGCACTAATTTTTTCTCGTGC
>JAYTEL010000003.1:0-17548 GCA_043735225.1 Methylotenera sp.
TCAGAATGACGGGTGTTAAATGAAGACTCTTTTTTATAAGTATTTGAGCATCAGTGCAATCGTTGTTGCGCTTGATTTATTCACCAAACACTTGATTCAGCAGCGTTTTATGTTTGGCGACTTGCAGCCTGTGACCAGTTTTTTTGATTTAGTGCGCTATCACAACGAAGGCTCGGCCTTTGGCTTTTTAAACGACGCTGGCGGTTGGCAAAAATGGTTTCTTAATAGCATTTCGATTTTAGCATCGCTTGTTATCATTTATTTATTGAAAAAGCATAGTCAAAATAATCAGCCAAGCGAAAAACTTTTTTGTCTAGGTTTAGCCTTGGTATTAGGCGGCGCGATTGGTAATTTATACGACAGAATTACTTTAGGCTATGTGGTAGATTTTTTAAATTTTCACTTGAATAATCACTACTGGCCAGCTTTTAACGTGGCCGATAGCGCCATTTGCGTTGGCGTGGTTTTGCTGTTGCTTGATAGTTTTAGAAAGCCACATTAACCGTCGATAGATACAGATACACGGCGTCCATGATTATGCTAAAACGTCATGCCTAGAAAGGCGCTAAATGACTGAAAGCCATCAAGCTACCTAAATTTTACAGGCGCGGCTTTTGCAAGTGCGCGGTTTCCATAACGAAGCAGACCCATTTTTAGAGCAACGCACTTCAGACGATGAAACAATAAATTGATTATTAAAAATTTTGTGACAATTTGATGTAAAAATCTAGTCCTATTGGCGTATATTCTTGTGCTCATTGATAGCCTATCGTATATCAAATTCTAGAGAGATAAATATAAGATTACAAAAATGAAAAAAATTGCTTTTACCGTTAGCTTTTTAACGACTTGTCTTTCTTTTAATGCATTTGCCGCATCTCCCAGCTTTAGTTGTAGCTCCAATTTAGTCGTATCAACGTACAATGGTTATCAAGCCAGTTGTGATGGTGATTTTGTGTTTACAGATGGTGCAATCGCCAGCGATATTTCTATAAATTTAACCGCAACTGGCTTGTTAAATATAGGTGAAAATGCCAGTTTAAGTTCACCATTTATTAATTTGTATGGTGCAAGTATCTTTGTTGGCGGCGTCTTAAACGCGCCTAGTGCAAATATTGTCTTATCTAGTAATTCCACATTCGTAGGCGCTACTCGTCAAGTAAATGTGGCTAATAATCTTATAATGCAAAATAAGCTAATGCAAAATAAGCCAACAACACTTTCAAATTGGAGTAACTTTAATATTCCGCAAGCTAGCCAAGGCGCTTTTATTTCAACCTCTAGCAATGCGCAATTAATGACAACTGACGGCGCTAATATACAATTAATGAACGGTGTTATAACTCCTATTACAGTAGCAGATTCAATAATTAATGCAAAAATTGTTAAGCCATTGCAAGGTGGGTTTATCGTGTTGCAAAACAATAATGGCATATTGTTTCCTGCATCAAGCAACTTGCAAACTGGTGCGATTCAAGCGTACCCAGTTGCCATAAATATGAATCAATTGGCGGCGCAAGTGCCAGAATCTTCGTCTTACCTTATGCTACTGCTTGACTTAATAGGCATTCGTCAGACATCTAAACGCTATGCCTTAAAACCACATCGCGAAGCCTGATTAAGATTTTTTGGATTTTTTTTGTAGAAAATTTTTCGTAAGCTCAACAATTACCACGCAGATAATACCCACTGTTAAACCAACAATTGCATCCAACACAAGCGGCGCTACGGCTGCCAAAACGCCATTAATTTGGCTTAAACTTTGCACTAAAAGCTCGCTAAAATGGTGTACAAATGCCAAGCCATGCCCAATAATACTGCCGCCCACCATAAACATGGCAACCGTGCCAGCCACGCTTAAAAAGCGCATTAAGATGGGCGCAAAAGCCAGCAAACGATTGCCAATTTTGCGTTGCAATTGGTGAATAAAACTGGTGCCTTTTTTTAACATCAAATGCAGGCCAAAATCGTCAAGCTTAACAATGCCTGCCACCAAGCCGTAAACGCCAATGGTCATAATTAAAGCAATTAGTGATACCACAAGTGCTTGATCTGCAAATGTTTTGCCTGCAACAGTGCCCAGCGCAATGACAATAATTTCGGCCGATAGTACAAAATCCGTGCGCACCGCGCCCTTAATTTTATCTTTTTCTAATTGCACTAAATCTACACGTTGGTCGGCAATGGCAGCTTCTATTTTTGCGTCGTGTTTAGCTTCTGCCTCGTCATAATTTTTGTCAAAATGGAAAAATTTGTGCGCTAATTTTTCGGCGCCTTCAAAGCACAAATACGCGCCGCCAATCATCAATAAAGGTGTTATCGCCCAAGGTGCAAAGTAGCTAATAGCCAGCGCAGCAGGCACTAAAATAAGCTTGTTAATAAACGAGCCTTTTGCCACAGCCCACACCACAGGCAGCTCGCGGCTGGCATCCACGCCCGACACTTGCTGCGCGTTCAAGGCTAAATCGTCGCCCAATACACCTGCGGTTTTTTTGGCTGCCACTTTGGTCATCACCGATACATCGTCCAGCATGGTGGTGATGTCATCTAACAATGCTAATAAACTACCTGTTGCCATGAAAAATTCCTATTATTTTGCTGTTAAGTAGTCATTTGAATTTTACCTAATTAACGGTAAAATAAACGTATGTTAAGTAAAAAATTATTTGGCCTGTTGCACAAAATTGCCCTGTTTGCGATTGTGTTTGCGTCGCTTGCGCCTAGCGTTTCGCATGCTATTAATGCGCAAAACGGCAACAATAGTTTTTTTACTCAACAAATTTGCTCTAACAGCGGAAAAAAAATCAGCATTCAAGTGCAAACCACCAAAGGCCAGCAATTAGCGATTGATTTTGCCGTCAAACAAACACCAAAACCACAAAATATTGCCATGCATCTTGAACACTGCCCATTTTGTGGAGGTCATTTTTCTGTAGCTACGTTGCCAGCTAGCAATTCAGTCATGATTGCGCAATTGGCCGCGAAAGCGCAAAAAGCAGCCGAATACGTAACACCCGTTTTTGCAAGCCATACCTACGTTTCACCTCCAGCCCAAGCCCCGCCTAGCCTCTCAGCCATTTAATTTAGTGTAATTATTGAAGATTCAATAATTACTTTGAGTATTGTCACGCATTAAAAATTTGAGAGGTTTATCTTGAAAGTTATTCAATTATTTGCAATATCGCTATTGTTATCGTCATCTGCTGCCAATGCCAGTTGCGGCGCGGCATTTTGCAGCTTAAGTACCGACTGGGATATTCAAAGCGTTGCCAGTAAGTCAGGTGTGCGCTTAGATATTCGCGCTGAGTTTATCGACCAAGATCAACTGCGTAGCGCCGCGCACAAAGCCGCGCCAGCGGGGGAGGTGAACGAACACGACGAAGTGCGCACTATTAACCGTAATTTGCTGGCCTCGCTAGATTGGAACATGAATGCCGATTGGGGGTTGACAGTTAAAGTGCCGTTAATTAGCCGTGCGCACAGTCATATTTTTAATGCAGATGATGGCGTGGGCGGCGCTACTCCTGAAGTTGAAAACTGGAATTTTGCTGGCGTAGGAGATGTACAAGCACTAGCGCGCTACCGTTTTTATAATGATAGACGTGCCAATGCAGGCATACGATTTGGCTTGCAATTACCCACAGGCAGCATTCACAAGCGCAATAGCGAAGAAGTAGCCGAGCGCACTTTGCAGCCGGGTAGTGGCAGCGTGGATTCGCTTTTGGGTGCATATTACAGCCATCATGATGGTAATATTGGATGGTTTGCGCAAGGGTTGTGGCAACAAACGTTGACAGAACGCGACAACTTTAAACCGGGACGCAAATTAAGCGCAGATGTGGGTTTAAGCTACAATGCCGCGCCAGATATGACGCTGATGTTGCAACTTAATATGCAACACAAAGCGCGCGACAGCGGCGCTAATGCAGAGCCTACTGATTCTGGCAACCGCACGCTTAGCATTAGCCCAGGTTTAAGTATCAGGGTTACACAAAGCACGCAATTATATGGCTTTGTGCAAAAGCCGATTGTCCAATATTTGAACGGCGCGCAGCTCACGCCCGATTGGTCAGCCGCACTTGGCATTAACACTGTTTTTTGAGTGGTAACTTAGCTGGTAATGATAGGAAAATATTGGTGTGTGCCTAAGGTGGTTGCGCTTAGCTTGTTAAAAAATATAGCGAAACACGCATAATTTTAAAAAGTGTCAATAATTAATAAATCGGTCAATATGCTAGCAATTCTTCAAAAATTGGGGCTTTTAGCCACGTAGACTTAAGGTGCAAGTTTGTGTGGTTGCAACCAGATAGATAATTGCGCATACAATACGTTATTATTGGCTATAAAAAGGTCAACAACCAGCCTAGTTTGGATGAATCAGATACGGGTGTAAACGCATTTAAAACGCCCGCGTTACCACAATTGCGCGGGAACAATTCACTTTAAAAGGGTCAAGCACTTCAATAAAATGGTCAATAAACTAACTAAATCGAAATTAATCCGTAAAATTAATAATAAAAAGCTGTCCACTGTTATTGCTCATAGTGAATCAATTAAAGATTTAGTACAGGTGTGTGCTGACGATTTATCGGTAGTCAATACAGTGTTAAAAGAAGAATTGTCAATTACACATTCAAAGCCGTCTGTAAAAAATGCGGTTAAGAAAAATACAACGGTAGAAAACAAAGTGCAGTTGGTAGTAGATCAACTAGAAGTGGTGAATAACGCCTTAAAAGATGAGGTAAAAGAGCGAGAAAATATCGAGAAAGAATTGGATGAGGTAATATTAGAAAAAGACATCGCTACACAAGCATCATTGCACGACTTGCTAACAGGCTTGCCAAACAGAGCATTGTTTTATGACAGGTTAGAACACGGCCTTGAACAAGCCAAGCGACATGGCTGGAAATTGGCGGTGATGTTTTTAGATTTAGATAACTTTAAACAAATTAATGACAAGCACGGCCATGATGTTGGTGATAAAGTTTTATTAACAGTTGCCAAAAAACTAAAAGATAATACCCGAAGCGATGATTCGATTTGCCGATTGGGTGGAGATGAATTTTTGTATTTGTTAATGGATATAAAAAGTGAGCTTGAAGTAACCAAAATCATTGAAAAATTAATTAAAACAATTGCGCTACCTAGTATTGAGTTAGAAGAAAATTTCGCTGTAAAACTGAGTATTGGCATCTCATTATTTCCCAAAAATGCAAGTAGTTTAGAAGGCTTAATTAAAAGTGCCGATACGGCAATGTACGCCGCTAAAAAAAGTAAATTGGGTTACGCTTTTGCTTAAAGCAATTAAATTTATTTAAATGAATAGTAAGCATTGCTCTACTTTTATTGGATTTTTAATGATCTTGTGCTTAAACGCGCAGGCCGAAGAAACTGGCTTATGCGATAAGCTAGAAGTCGTTAAAGCAAACAGCCAGCAACAGCTTGAACGTTTTACCTTAACGCAATTTGGTTTTGATCGGCCTGATTTTGATGCAGGCGCGCGTGATTTGGCCATAATTGTGCATAACGTTAATTTGCCAGCTTCCATTAAACGCGTTACATTTAACCGCGGTAAGCTAAAACCTAATTGCTTCTTTAAGCCTGTTGCATTTGCGCAAGGCGGCCAAAATAGTCAAATTCTGGCCGAACAATTTTGGGGCTGGCACATGCTGTGGACCGAAGCTAGTGAAAACTTGCCGCAGGGCTTGTTTTACGCGCGCATGGATGGCGAAGCTTGGGTGTCGAGCAACCCAAAAACTCTCACAAAGCTCGCAGCCATTAATCCACAATTTAATCAGCAAAATCAAATTATTAGCATTACTTGGCAACAGTTAGAAAGTGGCATTACAGTTAATATGCATGCGCTTTCGTTTGACGAAGGTCGCAACTGGGAAATCGCGCCAATTAAGCCTTAATATTGAAATTGTCAGTATGCGCCCCACATTAATAACAAGCTAATGTAGGAGGCAAAAAATGCGCTTTGATAAACTCACCACTAAATTTCAACAAGCCTTAAGTGATGCGCAAAGTATTGCGCTAGGCGCTGATAACACGGCGATAGAGCCGCAACATTTACTGCTGGCTTTACTGCAAGAAGACAACGGCAGCGCGGCTTCGTTATTGTTAAAAGCGGGCGTGCAAATTAATACGCTTAAAACCGCGCTCAATGCGGCTATTAGTAATTCTCCGAAATCGGACAATAAAGGCGGCGAAATCGCTATTTCGCGCGACTTAAATAATCTGCTAAATATCACCGATAAACTCGCGCAAAAACGCGGCGATGCCTACATTGCTAGCGAGATGTTTTTGCTGGCACTGGCGGATGACAAAGGCGCAACGGCTAAGCTACTTAAAGCCAATGGCTTAACCAAAAATGCGCTAGAAGTGGCGATAACAGCTGTGCGTGGCAGCGATACTGTGAATGATAGTGACGGCGAAAGTAATCGCGAAGCACTCAAAAAATATACGCTGGATCTCACCGAGAGAGCAAGCTTAGGCAAGCTTGACCCAGTGATTGGCCGCGATGATGAAATTCGCCGCGTGATTCAAATTTTAGGCCGCCGCACTAAAAATAACCCCGTATTAATTGGTGAACCTGGCGTGGGTAAAACTGCGATTGTAGAAGGCCTAGCGCAGCGCATTGTAAACGGCGAAGTGCCAGAATCATTAAAAGGCAAAAAAGTGTTGAGCCTTGATATGGCGGCTTTACTGGCGGGTGCAAAATACCGCGGCGATTTTGAAGAACGGTTAAAAAGCGTACTAAAAGAATTGGCTCTTGATGAAGGCCGCACAATAGTATTTATTGATGAAATTCATACCATGGTGGGCGCGGGTAAGGCCGAAGGCGCAATGGATGCGGGCAATATGTTAAAACCTGCGCTGGCGCGCGGTGAGCTACACTGCGTGGGCGCTACAACGCTGGATGAATATCGCAAATATGTGGAAAAAGATGCGGCACTAGAGCGGCGTTTTCAAAAAGTACTGGTGGATGAACCGAGCGTAGAGGCGACGATAGCCATTTTGCGCGGCTTGCAAGAAAAGTATGAGCTGCACCACGGCGTAGAAATTACCGATCCTGCGATTGTGGCGGCGGCTGAGCTAAGTCATCGCTATATTACAGACCGCTTTTTGCCCGATAAAGCCATTGATTTGATTGATGAAGCGGCTTCGCGCATCAAAATGGAAATTGATTCTAAACCCGAAAGTTTGGATAAATTAGAGCGCAGATTGATTCAATTAAAAATTGAACGTGAAGCGGTAAAGCGCGAAAAAGATGAGGGTAGCCTTAAAAGATTTGGATTGATTGAAGAAGAAATTGCTAGGTTAACGAAAGAATATTCCGATTTGGAAGAAGTTTGGAAGGCAGAAAAAGCCCAAGTGCAAGGCACTAGCCATATTAAAGAAGCGATTGAAAAAATTAAGTTTGAGATGGAAGATGCAACCAGGGCTGGCGAATGGCAAAAGGTTTCTGAATTGCAATATGGCAAATTGCCACAGCTAGAAGCGCAATTAGCTTTAAATTTAGAACATGAAGTTAGCGCAGAATCAAGCTTAGAAAAAGGCACAAAAAATAATAAACCAAAAATGCTACGCACCGAAGTAGGAGCGGACGAAATCGCCGAAGTAGTGAGCCGCGCAACGGGCATTCCTGTGAGTAAAATGATGACGGGTGAGCGCGAAAAACTGCTCAAAATGGAAGATAGATTACACGAACGTGTGGTTGGGCAAGATGAAGCGGTGCGCTTGGTTTCGGACGCGATTCGACGCTCACGTAGTGGTTTAGGTGACCCAAATCGGCCGTATGGTAGTTTTTTGTTTTTAGGCCCGACGGGCGTTGGTAAAACCGAGCTGTGCAAAGCCTTGGCCAGCTTTTTGTTTGATTCTGAAGATCATTTAATTCGCATCGATATGAGCGAATTTATGGAGAAACATAGCGTAGCACGCATGATTGGTGCGCCGCCAGGCTATGTGGGATACGAAGAAGGCGGCACTTTAACAGAGGCAGTACGCCGCAAACCGTACAGCGTTATTTTGCTCGATGAAGTGGAAAAAGCGCACCCTGATGTGTTTAATGTGTTGCTGCAAGTGCTGGACGATGGCCGATTAACCGATGGCCAAGGCCGCACGGTGGACTTTAAAAATACGGTGATTATTATGACCAGCAACCTTGGTAGCCAAATGATTCAAAGTATGGCCGACCAAGATTACCAAGTGGTTAAACTGGCGGTAATGGGCGAGGTGAAAAGTCACTTTAGGCCAGAGTTTGTCAATCGTATTGACGAGGTGGTAGTTTTTCATAGTTTAGATCAAACAAATGTGAAAGCGATTGCAAAAATTCAGTTGCAGCTGCTTACTAAACGATTACACGCTTTGGATATTGATGTGGCGGTGAGCGAAGCCGCCCTGAATGAGATTGCCAGCGCCGGGTTTGACCCTGTGTATGGCGCGCGGCCACTTAAACGTGC
This sequence comes from Methylotenera sp., assembly GCA_043735225.1. Lineage (GTDB taxonomy): Bacteria > Pseudomonadota > Gammaproteobacteria > Burkholderiales > Methylophilaceae > Methylotenera_A. The sequence goes on from JAYTEL010000003.1 coordinate 8,466, forward strand.
GATTCAAAGTGAGCTTGAAAATCCGCTCGCGCGTGAAATTTTGGCAGGCAACTTTATGCCAAAAGATACCATCTTAATTGATTGTAAAGCGGGTAAGATGACATTTGTTAAAGCAACAAAAGATGTTCATTAAATTCAATCACATTGTATAAAAGGTTGTATGAGGTTGCATGAGGGCGCATTTAAAAGCATGGCTTTTATCAATTAACTTGCTGTTAACAAGCACTAGCGCACTTGCCTATACCCAAACCGAGCTGGAAACTTTCGATAACGAGCCGCCCATTGTAAAAGACTTGCTGGAGCGCGCCAGCGCGCTGGATAACAACAGCAATGATGACGAGCTAAGCTGGAAAGCCGCAAATTTGTATTGCGAGGCAGCGCGCTATGGCAGCGCAGAAGCGGTTTATCGACTTGGCATGTTATACGCTTTTGGGCGAGGTGTGCCTGCCAATAAAAATTATGCCGCCAATTTATTTGGCATTGCATCTGTGCACGGGCATTTTGAAGCGCAAAAAATGTTGGAAACAATTGAGATTAAAACCAACGATACACCGCCCTGCGTGGCAGAAGCAGTTTTGCCAGAACATGCACCCGCGCGCACGAAAGTTGGCAAGGTTGCTAAAGTCGATTCGCCCGCAATAGATGCGTATATTGACGGTTTGCCCAAAAACAAACGCTGGGTAGTTGATTTAGTGCAGACGATTGCCGATTGGCATAAAGTAGATTCAAAATTAGTGCTATCCATTATTACCGCAGAATCAAACTTCAAAGTGGCTGCAGCATCAAACAAAGATGCGCAAGGTTTAATGCAATTAATACCAGCAACTGCCGAGCGCTTTAATGTAAAAAATGCGTTTAATGCCAGCCAAAATATTAAAGGTGGCGTTAAATATTTGCGTTGGTTGTTGTCATATTTTCGCGGCGATGTTGCGCTATCGGTTGCGGCTTATAACGCGGGTGAGGGCGCTGTGGATAAATATCACGGCGTACCGCCTTATGCTGAAACTAAAGCGTATGTGAAAAAAGTGATGGCCTTATATCAATCACCTCGACATGATTTTGATGCCAGTTTAACTGGTGCATCGCCAGCTTTAATTGCTAAGCCATTAAAAGTTGTCCTCAAGAAAATTAATGTAAAGAAAGTGAGCCGAAAATGAAATCTTGGTTCGTATTAAAAGTAGGATTAATGCTTACAACCGCGGTATTTACCTTATCAGGTTGCGCAAGTAACGGTATTAAGCAAACAGAAATAGAGCGCATAACGCCCGAGCAGCTGGCAAGAATTATGCCGCCGCCTGTTGCAACTATTACGTTAGATGACATTGTTAACGATAGCAAAGCGGGTAAAAGTGCTGACGAAATCATCGTAAAAATTAAAGCCAGTAACTCACGATATGCGCTAACGCCAACGCAAACGCAAACGCTTGATTTAAACAAACAAGGTGTTGACACAAAAGTGCTAGATTACATGCAGCAAAGTAATGAGCTTGCCAAACAAAACGCCATTGCGGATGAAATGAACAAGCGTGCTAGAGAAAGAGCGGCTGCCGAAAAAATCCTTAAGCGAGAACGAGATTTAGCGCGAGACCGCTATTACGATCCTTTTTTTGATTCACGTTTTGGGCCGCGTTTTGGGCCGCGTTTCGGTGGTTTTTATGGCAACCCTTACTATGGCTATGGCTCACGTTTTGGACACCGCTTTGGATTTGGGCTGGGCTACGGCTATCCTTACGGTTGGTAGCGTTTTCTTTGACGATGCTATATTGCAAGCCTTATTAATAGTGGGTACAACTATTAATCTAACTTGTAACATCGCATTAATTTGCTCGTAAAAAATTACCCTTACCTATCAAGCATTTGCGGCATTAATATATTTTAATTGCGCCTTATTTGACTTAAAAGTTTAGTTTACAGAGGCTTCTCAAAGAGAAAATATGCAGCAATTCACCTTATGAAACAATTTTCAAAACAAATCAGCATACCAGCGCAAGGTCGCAAACTGTACGATATTACGCCGCAAGTGCTGGCATGGGCGAATGCGCTTGGTTTCAGCACGGGTTTGCTCACGCTGTATATTCAGCACACTTCTGCCAGTTTGCTGATTAACGAAAATTACGATGCTGACGTTTTGGTGGATATGGAAGCCTTTTTTAGCCGCTTGGTACCAGATGGTGACAGCCTGTTTATTCATACCACAGAAGGCGCAGACGACATGCCCGCGCATATTCGTAGCGCCTTAACGCAAACCAGTTTAAGCATCCCGATTATTGACACCAAAGTCGCGCTTGGTCAGTGGCAGGGAATTTTTATGTTTGAGCATCGTGTAGAAGCGATGACGCGGCGCGTGTTGTTGCATGCTTTGGGAAAGTAAAAATTGCGTCGAATAATCATTGGTTTTAATGTATGGCGTTTAATAATCATCGGGTTTAATAATCATGGCATCCAATAATCATGGCGTTTAATAGTCATCGGGTTTAATTATCATGGCGTCAAATTATCATGATGTCGAATAAAAATGTTTGAGCAAGGTCGCCCATTAACCATGCAAGAATGCAGGTTATTGCAACCCTATTTTGCGCGCATTGTGCTTGACCGTGCCCGCATCGTAGATGGCAGTGCGGGTGCAAATGTACCGTTTTGGCTGCGCACGGACATGTGCGCTGTGGTGTTAGGACATCGTATTTACTTTCGCACGGGTGTGTATCAACCAAACACCAAGCGGGGCTTAGAGTTGCTGGCACACGAGCTGACACACGTTTCACAATTTTTGCATGGTATGACCGTATTTAAATACTTGTGGTCGTGTAGAAAAGGTTACATAAAAAGCCAATATGAAATAGAGGCTTATGCAAAAGGGCGTTTAATTTCAAGTTTTTTTTACGAATAAGCACTTTAAAGCTAGACGCAATGCCACAATGCAAGCTTAGCTCGTTTTTGCTTTCATCTGCAAATAACGTTTGCCAATTTTTTAGATTTTAGGAGAATAAATTGAAATTTAACCAATTTTTAGTCACACCAGCAATGCCAAGCGCACTACTATTAGCTGCATTATTATTAAGCGCATGTGGTGATAAAGAGGCAGAAGCGGCTAAGCAAGCTGCCGAGGCTGCAGCAAAAGCAGAAACCGCTGCTAAGGTTAAGGCTGCTGCGCCGCCACCTGTGGTGCAACAAGCGGGCGGCTATGAGCCAACTGCAGAAGAACGTGTGCTTGGTATAACGCGTACAAAAGAAGAGCAAGATAAGATTAATGCAGAATCATTAGCAGGTATGGCGTTACCACACGTGCCTAGTGAAGCGCCGCCTGCGGAAGAGCAATCCGCTGCTGATGCAGCCAAGTAATGGATTGTTAAAGCACTAAAAAAGCACTTTTATGTTGCTTTTAAGGTGCTTTTTTAGTGCTTATTATTCTCTAAAATGAGACTTTAGCACTAAGTGAAATAACAATAGTGGACGTTTCACTAACAATAGAAAAATGGCGGAAAAATAGTGAGAAAAAAGGCACGTACACAATTAAATATTATATTTCGACAAACAATCAATCAATTAACGATTGATAGCATAGTTTTACTAAACCGTCATCAGCGTAATCAATAACAAAACTGTTCGGCTGTAGTCAATGCAAGCTCCAGCTCAACGGGTCAAATGGTGCAGAGTTTTTGCGCAGTTCATAATACAAGCCGTTACTCTCGTTGCCGCCGCTATTACCGACTGATGCAATCGTGTCGCCCGCATCCACTTCTTCTCCCACATGCTTTAACACCGCTTGGTTATTGCCGTATAAGCTCATATAGCCGCTGCCATGGTCAACAATTATCAAGTTGCCAAAACCGCGCATCCAATCGGCAAATACCACGCGGCCATCGGCGATGGTTTTAACGTCGCTGCCCTCGCCAGCTTTAATAAATAAGCCTTTCCACGATACGCCTGTATCTTCGCGGCTTGCGCCAAATCGGTTGGTGACTTCGCCGCGCACTGGCAAGTGCAACTTACCGCGCAAGCTGGCGAAGTTAATGCCGGCAAAATCATTATTGGGCAAGGTGTTGTTGTTGGCAATCACTGTTTTTTTGGTAAAGTCTTTGCCAGATTCTGCTGATTTTTGATCAGAATTATTAGCAATATCAATCTCTTGTGCTGAATTTTGCTTAGTTTTTTTGGTTTTTTTATGCTTTAAAACAGGCGGCACAATTTTGGCTAAACGCTCTACTAGGTTAGATAAGCTTTTTTCATCGCGTTTAAGCTTATCAATTTGGTTGCGCTGCGAGGCAATTTGGCTAGATAAACTCTTTACCACTTTAGATTTTTCGCGGTTTTGCGCAACTAATGTTTTCTTCTCCGCTTCTTGCTTAGCCTTTAAATCTGCCACTTCTTGCAATGCGTGAGTGGTTTTTTCATTCAGATTTTTTACCTTTATTAAATTGCCTTGCATGTCATCAATGACTTTAGCGTGCGCTTTGGCAATATACGAAAAATATTGTACATCGCGCACTATTTCGCTCGGATTTTTGTCCTGCAAAATAAGCTGCGTATAACTTTTATTGCCGTACATATATTGATTGCGCAGTAAATTGCTGAGCTGTTGTCGCTGTTGCTCGAGCTTGTCGTGAATATTCAGCGATTGTTTTTTTAGCGAGTTTAGCTGCGATTTATTTTTATTTTTCTGTTGATTAATTTCGTGCAGCTTTAAGTTGGCCGCGCTAATGGCGGTTTCACTGTCTTTTAGTGCGTCGGTTGCGTCTTTCTGAGCCTCTTGATTGTTATCCAACTCTTTTTTTAGCGCTTGGATTTTTGTTTGAATATCGCTTAAATCTTCTTTAGCAGCAGAAATTTTTATAGGTACGTCTTTTTTTGCTGCAAAGCAGTGGCCTGCAAAGCAAGCAAACATTATAATTGCAAAAATGCCTACTTTAATTTGCATTAAAATTAACTGGGTTTTGCAAATTTACTAGGCTTTTACCAGTCATTTCAATGGGTTGCGCAGCTCCCATGATTGCCAGCATGGTAGGCGCAAGGTCAGAAAGTGCGCCAGTTTTATTAACTGTGGCTTTGCGGCCGATATAAATAAACGGCACAAGGTTGGTGGTATGCTGCGTGTGTGCTTGATTGGCGGTATGGTCATGCATTTGCTCGCAATTGCCATGGTCGGCGGTAATAATCACCTCGGCGCCCACACTTTTTGCGGCTGCAACCACGCGGCCAACGCAAGTATCTAAAGTTTCAACTGCCTTGATAGCCGCATGGATATTGCCTGTGTGGCCAACCATATCGCCGTTGGCGTAGTTGCAAATAATGGCGTTATATTGCTTAGATTCAATGGCTTGCACTAATTCATCGGTCATCTCAAACGCACTCATTTCGGGCTGCAAATCGTAGGTGGCGACTTTTGGTGAAGGCACCATAATGCGATCCTCGCCTTTAAAAGCCGCCTCAATGCCGCCATTAAAAAAGAAGGTCACATGCGGGTATTTTTCAGTTTCAGCAATGCGTAATTGCGTGTAGCCAAGCGCAGAGATATATTCGCCAAACGTGTTGGGCACATCCGTTTGGGCAAAAATTGGCATGGCTTTTTGTTGATTTTGGTCGTGTTGCGTCAGCGTAAAATAAGCTGATAATGTTGGCACGCGACTGCGCGCAAAGCCATCAAATTGATCATTTAAGATGGCGTCAGTTAATTGCCGCGCGCGGTCGCTTCTAAAGTTCATATATACGACTGCATCGCCATCTTCTAAGCGAATCGCCAACTCCTGAGGGGCTTTAATGACAGTGCATTTTACAAACTCGTCTGACTCTTTACGGGCATAGGCGTTATGCAAAGCTTCACTTGCAGTCGCTTGGGTAAATTCGCCGATGCCATTGACAATCATGTTGTAAGCAGGCGCGACCCGCTCCCAACGCTTATCTCTATCCATGCTGTAAAAGCGGCCAGAAACACTGGCAATTTTGCCGACGCCAAGCGCCTTGATTTTGTCTTCTAGCGCCGCCAAATATGGCACCGCGCTAATTGGCGGCGTATCGCGTCCATCTAAAAAAGCGTGAATATACACCTTGCTTAAGCCTTGCTGCGCGGCCATTTGCAACATGTTCAAAATGTGGTCAATGTGGCTATGCACGCCGCCATCGGAAAGCAAGCCAAAAATATGTAAAGCCTTATTATTGGCTTTTAAGTTTTGTAGACAATTGACTAAAGCAGTGTGCTTAAAAAAATCGCCGCTGGCGATAGCATTGTTAATGCGTTCAAAATCTTGAAACACAATACGACCTGCGCCAATATTAAGATGGCCAACTTCTGAGTTGCCCATTTGGCCGTTTGGCAGCCCTACATAATGCTCGCTCGCGTTAATGCTAGTGCTAGGGCAATTGCGCTTTAATGTATCTAAATTGGGTGTGCTCGCTTGCGCAATGGCGTTGTCTTTGGCGCTTGGATTTTCACCAAAACCGTCTAAAATTAACAAGATTACATTGGTTGTTGCTGGTGCGTTTTTGCTTAAGCTGGTCATCATTAAATCTTTAGAAATTTGCCATAAATATCCATTATAATAGCCGCCAGATAAAAGCGCGTCATTTCGCTTTAAATTATTACTATAAGCTGTAAATTTAGAAAGTCCGCATGAACGAATTTATCAAACATAATGCCATTTTTATTGGCCTGGCAATTGGCTCTGGCTTAGCGTTATTGTGGCCAATGTTAAATCGCGGCGCGGGCGGCGCGGCTAACATTAGCGCAACAGAGGCGGTTGTGCTGCTTAACCGCAGTAAAGCATTAATTTTGGATGTGCGCGATGCAACCGAATATGCGGCAGGGCATATTTCAGGCGCAAAAAATATCCCAGTGGCTGAGCTGGCAGGGCGCATTAAAGAGCTGGAGAAATTTAAAGATAAACCCATATTGGTGCATTGCCAAAAAGGTGGACGTGCAAAAACTGCGAGTGGCTTATTAAAGGCGCAACAATTTACGCAGCTAAATAACCTTACAGGCGGTTTAGATGCTTGGGTTGAGGCAAAATTGCCTTTGGTAAAAAAAGCATAAAAGCATAAAAATGTCGCAAGATAATTTGTCCAATTTCGCAAAACAAAATGACGTCAATCATAATGATGCCGACCTAAATATCACCAAGCTAAAAATGACAAAGCCAAATATCGTCATGTATACAACCGCCGTTTGCCCGTATTGCATCAACGCAGAGCGCTTATTAAGTGCAAAAGGTGTAACAGAAATCAATAAAATTCGAGTGGATTTGCATCCCGAACAACGTGTAGAGATGATGCAAAAAACTGGCCGTCGCACCGTGCCACAAATTTATATTGATGACCAACATATTGGAGGCTTTGATGAGCTGCGCGCGCTGGATTTAGCTGGCAAGCTAGATCCGTTATTGGCAAGAAGTTAGTTTTGATTATTAATGTAGCCAATATTGTTATGAACAAAAATGTATAAAAAGCTAGAATAATGTGTTTATAAACTTTTAAAATCACATAAATCTCTAATAAAATTATTGATAATTTCAACTAACTATTTCAACTAACTATTTCAACTTACTATTTTCAACTAACTTAGGAAACAACATGGCAAAAGACAATAACAATGCAGCAATTGATGATGCAGTTGCATCAAACCCAGTAGACGAAAACGCACAACCTGGCTTTGCGATTGAAAAGCTATATGTTAAAGACGCGTCACTAGAAATCCCTAATGCGCCGCAAATTTTTACCGATCGCACGCCGCCGCAAGTGAGTGTAGAGCTGGGCAATAGCGCGCAAAAATTGGATGAAGGCATTTATGAAGTGGCGATTAAAGTCACTGTCACATCAAAAATTGGCGAAAAAGTGGCGTTTTTGGTAGAGGCCACGCAAGCAGGTATTTTTGGCATTCGCAATGTGCCAGACGACAATATGGAAATGATTTTGGCAATTACTTGCCCAAATATTTTGTTCCCTTACGCCCGTGAAGCAGTGAGCGATTTAGTTACGCGTGCGGGTTTTGCGCCAGTGTTGTTAAACCCGATTAATTTTGAAGCACTTTACATGCAACAAAAAGAACAAGCTGCCAATGCTGCAAAAGCCAACTAATACTCGCCATTTTTGGGCTGCACTAGGCCTTACTTTTTCGTTTTCGGTTTTTTCACTGTCGGCGAGTGCGTTAGAGTTTCGCTCTATCGCCCCTGCTAAAGCCATTTTGTACGATGCGCCGTCGTTAGAATCTGACAAGCTTTATATCATTAGCGCGGCGTATCCTGTTGAAATAATTGTTAATTTAAACAATTGGTTAAAAGTGCGCGATGCGTCAGGCAGTTTAAGTTGGGTAGAAACTAGAAATTTAAGCAGCAAGCGCACGGTAATTGTTACCGCAAAAACTGACATCAAATCGGCAGAAGATCCAACATCGGCGCTGGTTGCTACAGCAGAAAAAGATGTGGTGCTTGAGTTATTAGAAAATCGCCAAAATGGCTGGATAAAAGTAAAGCATCGAGCTGGCTTGACGGGTTTTGTGCAAGTGGGCAGCGTTTGGGGTGTTAATTAATGGACAGCTTTACTTTGAATGATATTAATTTGGGCAGTCTTAATTGGCTAAAATAGCCGTTTTGGGTGCAGGCGCTTGGGGTACGGCGCTGGCTATGCACATTAGCAATCAGCACACTGTTAGCCTTTGGGCGCGCAATGCGGGCCATGTATCTGGCATGCGCAAAGCACGTGCCAATCCGCTGTATTTAGGCGATTTTAAGTTTAACGACAATTTGCAAGTTAACGAAAATCTAGCTGAGGCGATTGATAGCGCAGATCTTATTTTATCCGTCGTGCCGACGGCTGGCTTTCGCAATATTTTAAAAGAAATCAATAAGTTAACATCTAGCAGGCCGATTGTTTGGGCGCATAAAGGGCTAGAGCCTCTTACTGCAAAATTGCCACATGAAGTGGCGCTTGAGGAATTGGGCGACCCTACAATTTCTGGGCAACATTGGGGCGCGTTATCAGGCCCTAGCTTTGCGGCAGAGCTAGTGCGCGGCCTGCCAACAGCTGTCACATTGGCCGCAAATGATGCTAATTTTGCGTTGCACGCCGCCAACTTAATTCACGGTGATAATTTACGC
>JAYTEL010000004.1:0-5156 GCA_043735225.1 Methylotenera sp.
TTATTTAGTTTTCATCCAAACAATAATGCAAATTTCCGAAAAAATGACGCCCACCGAGTTGCGCGCGACTGTGAGCTTGGCCAGTATTTATGGGCTGCGTATGCTGGGCATGTTTTTATTGCTGCCCATTTTTGCCATTTATGCAGAAAAATTAGATGGCGGCAGCAACCACACGCTCATCGGCGTGGCACTTGGCGCCTATGGTTTAATGCAAGTGTTATTGCAATTGCCATTTGGCATGGCGTCTGACAAATACGGGCGCAAAAAAGTCATTTATATTGGCCTTATTTTGTTTGCCGTTGGCAGCGTGATTGCGGCTTTGGGTGCCGATATTTATACGGTGATTGTTGGCCGCGCTATTCAAGGCGCAGGCGCTATTTCTGCGGTGGTAACCGCGTTGGTGGCCGATTCAACGCGTGAGGAGCATCGCACCAAGGCCATGGCAATGATAGGCGCGACCATTGGTTTGACATTTGCGGTTTCGTTAGTAGCTGCGCCATTATTAAACCAATTAATAGGTGTGTCAGGTATTTTTTGGCTAACCGCTGTGCTGTCAATTTTGGCGCTGGGGGTGGTTAAATACGCCGTGCCAGACCCAATTAATAGCCAGTTTCACAGCGACGCACAAGCCGCACCTGGCAAAATAAAAGATGTATTACGCGATGTGCAATTGCTGCGCTTAAATTTTGGTACGTTTTGCCTGCACGGCGCGCAAATGGCCATGTTTATTGTGGTGCCGTTTGCCTTAAAAGAAACCAGCGGCATGAGCGAAAATCAACATTGGCAGATTTATTTGCCCGTGCTAGTGGCCTCTTTTTTATTCATGATTCCTGCAATTATCTACGCCGAAAAGCGCGCCAAATTAAAGCCTGTATTTATTGGTGCGGTGGCGTTAATGTTGGTTGCTCAAATTGCTTTCGCGCTTAATATTCATGTGTTTTGGGGCATTGTGGCATCGCTGTTTGTGTATTTTGTGGCATTTAATATTTTAGAGGCATCGCTCCCATCATTAATATCCAAAATGGCGCCCGCCGCTTACAAAGGCACTGCCATGGGTGTGCATAATACCGCACAATCATTTGGCATGTTTTTGGGTGCGGTAATGGGTGGTTATTTATCGCACAAAATTGGCTACTCAGCGGTTTTTTACTTTTGCGCAAGCCTAATGGGCATTTGGCTGGCCCTAGCTTTTGGCATGGTTACGCCGCCCAGCGTTAAAACAAAAATGTATCACATTGGTGACATAACACTATTGCAAGCACAGCAATTAGAAAACGCGGTTAAAAACGTAAGTGGAGTAGTTGACGCTACTTTAATTGCCCAAGAGCACAATTTAATTGTTAAAATAAACAATCAGCAAAGTAAACCGCAACAAGTAGAAGTTGAGCAAGCGATATTAAATTTAATCGGGAGCGCATAAATGGCATCAGTTAACAAAGTAATTTTAGTCGGCAATTTAGGTCGCGATCCTGAAGTTAGATTTATGCCCAATGGCGAAGCGGTATGCAATTTTAGTATTGCCACGACTGAAAACTGGAAAGATAAAAGCGGCGTTAAACAAGAAAAAACCGAATGGCACAACATTGTGATGTATCGCAAGCTAGCCGAAATTGCAGGCGAATATCTTAAAAAAGGTCGCCCTGTGTATATAGAAGGCCGCTTGCAAACCCGCAAATGGGAGAAAGACGGCATAACCCGCTACAGCACCGAAATTATTGGCGACAATATGCAAATGTTGGGCGGTAAAGATGGCGGCGGCTCAGGCGCTAGTTACGATGGCGGCATGGATCAAAGTGCTGGGCAAGATGAATTTAATCAAGCGCCGTCAAGACAATCTGCGGCAAATAGTTCTAACCAAGCATCAAATCAGCCTGCCAATAAATCATCAAATCAACAAGCGACAGCAACCAAACCTGCAGGCGGCAATTTTGATGATTTTGAGGACGATATACCATTTTAAAATTTACTTTAAATTGATAATCAATCACTAAAAAAATAGTCAGCTTAGTACTGATTTTGTTTTTACTCTAATAAAAAAGCCCGCGATTGCGGGCTTTTTTCAAAACTACAAGCTGATATTACCTTTTTAGTGCTGCTACACCGCCAATACTCAAGTTTCCGATTAAGGTTTGTAATTTGTATGAAGTTGCAATGCCTTGCGCTTCGGTACCAGTTAAAGCGCCGTTTGCTGTGCCAATTACGGGGCCTGGCAAACAAGGTGTACAAGTGCCTAACAGTGGAATGCCGCCAGTTGCACTATTAGCAAATGCGCTTATAGGTGAAGCACCAGTTAGCGCCCCAGTCCAATTAATGCCATTAACTGAAGCGTTAACATCGTATTGTGTAATCGTTTGATTACCAAAGTTTACACCTACAACCAAACTATTCAGAGTACCCGCTACGCCGTTTATATCAGTCGGTTTTGTACCGCCAGCAAGCGTATAAGTGCCGGTAATTAGACTAGGCATAGTCGTGTTAGCCAAGCCTTGCAAACTAAGCAATTCTGCACCTGTTGTGCCATGTTCTGCGTGCATGCTGTGATGACCGCCATTACTTACAGAACCTGCAACATTATTGACTGTAAATCCGCTGTTGTAACGACTCCAATAGATGCCAAGAGTGGAGTCAGAACCGCTTTCTGCAGGTAGGCTATTGGCATCAAACCTATAACCCAAGCTATCATCGATACGAGTTATATTTCCGTTAGTCAAGCGCGCTCTATTGCTGCTGCTTGACGGTAAATTAACTTCATCAACTAAGCCAGTCTGGTATGCGTTTGTACCACCAAATACTTCTCCAGCATAAACGGTTACAGAGCCAGAATTTGACCAGCCAGATGGTGCAGGTGACATAGGAGTCGGAGTCGGAGTCGGAGTCGGAGTCGGAGTCGGAGTCGGAGTCGGAGTCAACGCAACGACATCAATTGATTCCCCTGCCGCAAATACTGCTTTATTGCTTGCTGGCGGCGCAGCTGCGGCCTTGGCAGCCTTATTACTAGGTTTAGGAGCGCCGCCGATGCCAGCCACTTCAATCGATTGGCCAGTAATCGCGTTTAAACAGCCGCCTAAATTACACACATCCACGCTGCCGTGGTTGGTGGTCATTAATAAAATGTTATCGTTAAAATTAACCGTAAACTCTGTACCGCGAATACCAATCGTCGCAACCGCCGTTTTTAGTTGATAATGATTGCGATTTTTATGGCCAATTAGGCCACTAACCGTGCGCAAGCCGCCTTTTACCAGCTCGGTAAAGTTAAATTCGCTACCGTCTTCTTTGCCCGCAAATTCAAATTGATTGATTTTATAAATGGTATTGGGTTGCAGTGAAATTTTACCGCCATCAATCATACTTAATTGCACGCGGCCTTCTTTGGTTTCAATCGCATCGCCCACATTAAGCTCGGCATTTTTGGTTGCATTAGTGACTGTTTTGTCAGCATGTGCAATCGTCACATCGCCCGCACTAAAGGTTACCGTGCCAACCGCTTTGGCCATGGCAAGTTGCGATAACAGTAACATTGCAATAAAGCTCGTACCTTTTAACATAGAGGGTTTTTTCATATTTTTACCTTTGATTGAAATTGCTGCCTTTTTTTCTTAAATAACAATCCAATAAAAATTTTAGTCACATCAGTTATAATCTAACTTTTGTATCATCAGAAGGTTATAAGCGAAAACCATGCCAATATATGATTTTCAATGCACAAATTGCAATTTTAAAGATGAGCTGCTGCGCAAAAGCGCAGATGCAGGTACTATTTTGTGCCCAAAATGCAGCCTAGAGTCGTTTAGCAAAATGCTTTCTGCGCCCAGCTTTCAATTAAGCGGCAGCGGCTGGTATGCCACTGATTTTAAAGATAAAAAACCTGATTTTAAAGATAAAAAAGTCACTAAAACGGATGATTCAAGCAAAACTAGCACTGCCGAGGTGCCTGCTGCTAGTTGCGCACCAGGTTGTGCTTGTCATTAAACGTTTTGCTTATAACTAATTGATATAACAAATGAAAAAATATTTTATTACTGGCTTGCTCGTTTTAGTGCCCTTATTTATCACTATTTGGGTGTTGACTACTTTAATTCACACCATGGATCAAAGTTTGTTGTTGTTGCCAGAATCTTGGCGACCCAAAATTTTACTGGGTTTTGAGCTGCCAGGTATTGGCGCTTTGCTGACATTAGTGACGATTTTTGTCACTGGTTTAATTGCGACTAACATTTTTGGGCGGCAATTAATTGTGCTGTGGGAGTCACTTTTAGCACGTGTACCGTTTGTTAAAACCATTTATTCTAGTGTAAAACAAGTATCAGACACGCTGTTTTCAGATTCGGGCAACGCCTTCCGTAAGGCTGTCCTGGTGCAATATCCGCGCCAAGGCAGCTGGACCATCGCCTTCATTACAGGCACGCCGGGCGGCGATGTGGTGAATCATTTGCATGGCGAATACGTGAGTGTTTATGTGCCCACCACCCCTAACCCAACATCGGGCTTCTTTTTAATGATGCCAAAAGCCGATGTGATTGAGCTTGATATGAGCGTGGACGAAGCCTTGAAATATATTATTAGTATGGGCACAGTCACGCCAAAGGCGCATCGCACCACCCAGCAACTACGTTTTCAAGCCACTCAACTTTAATCAAAAACAGTAATTTTTGTAAAATCTTTATAGAACTAATACTTATATGACAATGCGTACACATTATTGCGGCCATTTAAACCGTAGCCACATTGGCCAAACTGTTACTTTATGCGGCTGGGCACATCGCAGGCGTGATCATGGCGGCGTGATTTTCATTGACTTGCGTGACCGTGAAGGTATGGCGCAGATTGTGGTCAACCCCGATAAGGTTGCTGCCTTTAAAATTGCAGAGAGCGTGCGAAATGAGTATGTGCTTAAAGTAATTTGCGAAGTGCGCGCACGCCCAGAAGGTGCCACAAACGCAAATTTAGCCACTGGCGAAGTGGAGATGTTGGCGACCGAAATTGAGATTTTAAACGCCTCACTCACGCCACCCTTTATGTTAGATGATGAAAATCTAACCGAAACGGTGAGATTACAACACCGCTACATTGATTTACGTCGCCCTGCCATGCAAAAAAACATGATGTTGCGGTATCGTGTCGCTAAAACGTTGCGTGATTATTTAGATGTGAAC
>JAYTEL010000005.1:0-10701 GCA_043735225.1 Methylotenera sp.
AGTAGGCTGCGCGCTGGCTTGCACCTTTTGTAGCACAGGCGCGCAAGGGTTTAACCGCAATTTAAGCGTGGCAGAAATTATCGGCCAACTGGCGATTGCTAATAAATCGCTGCGCAGCGAGTCTGGTTATGATTTGCTGTCGGCCAATGACCGCATTATCTCAAACGTGGTGATGATGGGTATGGGCGAGCCGCTGGCTAATTACGATAACGTGGTGACCGCTATGCAAATTATGCTCGATGATAGCGCGTATGGCTTAAGTCGCCGCCGCGTGACTTTGTCAACCAGCGGTATAGTGCCTGCAATGGATAAGTTAAAAGAAGATTGCCCTGTGGCATTGGCTGTGAGCTTGCACGCCCCAAACGACGCGCTTCGCGATGTACTCGTGCCAATTAACAAAAAATATCCTATTGCAGAATTGATGGCGGCGTGCAACCGTTACTTGGAACGCGCACCCCGAGATTTTGTTACTTTTGAATATGTGATGTTGGATGGCATAAATGACACGGTCGAACACGCGCACGAATTGCTGCAAGTGATTAAAAGCGTGCCTTGCAAGCTTAATCTTATTCCATTTAATCCATTTCCAAACAGCGATTATGCAACTTCAAAAACGAGCCATATCCGCGTGTTTCGTGATATTTTAATGCAAGCGGGTTATGTTGTAACGGTGCGAAAAACACGCGGCGATGATATTGACGCCGCGTGTGGGCAATTAGCGGGTAGAGTGCTAGATAAAACCAAACGTACAGTTAAGATTGAGGCAGTTGCATGACATTTGGCTTACTTAATTTTGGTTTATTAATCATAGTTTGTACCATGTTAAGCGCATGTGACACTGTGCCAAGCACAAACAATAACGTGGGTGGAAGTGTATACCGAGAGACTGAATTAGCCGCCCGCGCCCGCGCGCATACCGATTTAGGCGCTGCCTATTATCAGCAAAATAAATTAGAAATTGCGCTTGATGAGTTTGCCCGCGCGGCAGAAATTGACCCGAATTATGGGCAAGCATATAACGGCCTAGGATTAGTTTTTGCGGCTTTGGGCGAGGATGTAAAAGCAGATGCTAACTTTAAAAAAGCCATTCAAGTGCAACCCAATAGCTCAGAATCGCATAATAACTATGGCAGTTTTTTGTGCACACATAAGCGTTATGATGAGTCGATTCCACAATTTTTAGAGGCAGTTAAAAATCCGCTATATGCCACGCCAAACTTGGCTTATGCCAACGCAGGTATTTGTTCTGCGCGCAAAAATGACACCAAAAACGCAGAAATTTATTTAAATAAAGCGCTACAAATTGAACCCTTAACGCACTCTGCCGCGCAAGCGCTGGCCGACATTCAATTTAAGCGTGGTGAAGCTGGGCTGGCACAAAAAACTTTGCAAAATGCTTTAATAACATCACCTGGGCCAGAAACATTATGGCTGGGCATTAAAATCGCTCGGGTGTTGGGTGATAAAGATGCTGAGGCTAGTTATGCTTTAGAGTTGCGCCGGCAGTACCCAAACGCTGAACAAACGCGATTATTATTAAGCGGTCAAAAATGAAGCACTTATTAATCGTCAATAGTGATGCATAATTAAGTTTAATAAAATGGGAATAGATAATGGTACGTAAATCATCAGAAGTGCATAAGCAAGTTGATTTAACATCGCAAATTGATAACATTCCACACTATGAATCGCAATCTTATCCACTTGCGAGTGAATCTAGTAGTCGTTCTCAGTGCGGCGGCGCCATACGCACTGCGCGTGAGAGTCAAGGCTTATCGGTGCACGAAATTGCAAGCAGGTTGAGGTTAAGCCCTAAACAAATTGATGCGATTGAAGCCGATCATTTTGCTGCCTTGCCAGAGCCGACCATTGTGCGCGGTTTTATTCGCAATTATGCCAAGCTGCTTAAAATAGACGCCCAGCCTTTGATAGATGCCTATATGGTGATTGTGCCAACGGCTATACCTTATCAGATGGCCGTTAAACCGCCCAATGGCATGAGAATGTCGCATCAAGAAAAATCTAAATCGGGTCGTTACGCACTAGCTGCATTGGCTTTGCTGATGGCTGTGGCAGTTTGGCTTTTTTACCAACATTATGTCGCAAAACCTAGCCCTATCCAATCAAACACAAATGTAGATATAAGTGCAAGTCAAAACGCAAATAGCGTGGACGAAAGTGTTACAAATCAAAACGCTGCCGGCGTAAACGCAGCAAACGCGCCAGTAGAGGCATTGTTGCCCGAAGCAGCATTACCAGCAGCAGAACGTGCGATGGAACCCGCTACAATTGGTACTCAAACATCAACAGCGCTTACTTTACCTGCCGCCAGTTTGCCTGCTAATCTGTCTGCTACAAATCAAGTGTTACCTGCGGCGCCAGCCAATTCTAATGCTACACAAACTAATCTATCTAGCCCAGCTACATCAGACAAAAACCTGCTAGCTAATCAATCAACAAACCAATCAACTAATCAATCAACAAATCAATCAATAAGGCAATTGCCAAACTCACAATTAACTGCAAGTACAACGTTAAGCGCGCCTGCAGACTCTGCTGCTGTTGCTATATCTGAGGCGCTACTTGCGCCTACGCCAAAAGACGTAGCCAAGTTGGAATTTAATGCCAGCCAAGAAACATGGGTGAATGTGGTGGATGCGAATGGTCGCAAAATTTACAGCAAAGTGATATTTGCCGGCAGCCGCGAGAGCGTTGACGTAAAACCACCAATTAATGTAACAATTGGTAATGCAGGAGGAACCACCATGAGTATGAATGGTAAGCCTGTAGAACTAGCGCCGCATTCGCGTCAAAATGTTGCGCGCATTAAGCTTGAGTAGTTGCAAAATATGCGTCGAAACTCTTTACAAGTAATGATAGGCCATGTGCCGGTAGGCGGCGGTCTTTCCGTAGACGGTTTATTAAACTCTGTAGTCGCTTCGGTGGTTGTGCAAAGCATGACTAATACCGATACCGCCGATGCAAATGCCACCATTGCGCAAGTGTTTGAACTGTGGCAAGCGGGTAGTGAGGTGGTGCGCATTACCGTTAATTCACCCGAAGCCGCGGCGCAAGTAGGCGCTATTAGAAAAGGCTTAGATGATTTGGGCTGCAATGTACCGCTGGTAGGCGATTTCCACTATAACGGTCACAAGTTGCTGGCCGCGTACCCTGATTGCGCGCAGGCGCTGGCCAAATACCGCATTAACCCTGGCAATGTGGGCAAAGGCAGCAAACGCGACGAGCAATTTGCCTACATGATTGAAGCGGCGATTAAGTACCAGAAATGCGTGCGAATCGGCGTTAATTGGGGTAGCTTAGACCAAGCCAAAATGGCGCAAATGATGGATGACAATGGCAAGCTTAATAGCCCACTTGCAGCCGATGAATTAATGCGCGAGGCCCTAATTCAATCGGCCTTAGAAAGTGCGCAGCAGGCCGTGGATATTGGCTTGGCGCCTAATCAAATCATCATATCCTGCAAGGTGAGCAATGTGCAAGATTTGGTCAAAGTCTATCGTGAGCTGGCAAAACGCTGCAATTATCCACTACATTTAGGATTAACCGAAGCCGGCATGGGCAGTAAAGGTATCGTTGCCTCAACCGCCGCGCTGGCATTGCTGCTGCAAGAAGGTATCGGCGACACGATTCGCGTCAGTTTAACCCCAGAACCCAATGAATCGCGCACCAAAGAAGTCATCGTCGCGCAAGAGATTTTGCAAACCATGGGCATACGCTCATTCACGCCGCTAGTCACCGCTTGCCCAGGCTGCGGGCGGACTACTTCTACGTATTTTCAAGAACTCGCCATGCAAATTCAAAGTTATTTACGCACGCAAATGCCCGTGTGGCGCAAAAGTTACGCGGGCGTGGAGGACATGAGCGTGGCAGTGATGGGCTGCGTGGTGAATGGCCCTGGTGAATCAAAACTCGCCAATATAGGCATTAGCTTACCTGGCACGGGCGAGACACCAGTGGCGCCAGTATTTGTAGATGGCGAAAAAACCGTCACGCTAAAAGGCGATAACATCGCACAAGAGTTTCAAGCGATTGTTGAAAGTTATGTGCAAAGCAACTATGCCGAAGGCGGCAAGCTACGCGTTGCAACTATTCAAAAAACCATTCCAATTCAAGTGGTTAACTAATTTTAATAAAAATACTAATGAATAATAAGTTTCAATCAATCAAAGGTTTCTACGACATTTTGCCCGAAGCCACGACGCTGTGGTTTAAGCTAGAAGACACCGCGCGCCGCGTGTTGGCCAGTTACGGTTACAACAATATTCGCCTGCCAATTGTTGAGCCTATCGATTTATTTGTGCGCAGTGTGGGCGAGCATACCGATATTGTTGAAAAAGAAATGTACGCTTGGACAGATGCGCTCAATGGTGACAAACTGACCTTGCGCCCAGAAGGCACGGCGGGCTGCGTGCGGGCAGTGATTGAACATAACCTAACATATAATGGCCCGCAGCGGTTATGGTACTCTGGCGCGATGTTTCGCCACGAGAACGTGCAAAAAGGCCGTCAGCGGCAGTTTCATCAAATTGGCGCTGAGGCTTTTGGCTTTGACACGGCAGAAGTCGATGCCGAGCAAATTGTTATGCTGGCGCGGCTATGGCGCGAGTTAGACATTGTGGATGTAGAGCTGCAAATTAACTCTATTGGTGATGCGGATGAGCGTTTGGCGTATCGCAAAACCTTGATTACCTATTTTGAGCAGCACGCAGATTTATTGGACGAAGACGCAAATCGCCGTTTGCATACAAATCCTCTACGCATATTAGATACAAAAAATCCGCGCCTGCAAGCCATGTGTGAGGCTGCGCCGCGGCTGATGGATTGTTTGGGCGAATCTAGCCGAACACATTTTGAAACGCTATGTCAATTACTCGCAGAAGCTGGTATTGCATATAAAATTAACCACCGTTTAGTGCGCGGCTTAGATTATTACAATCGCACCGTGTTTGAGTGGGTAACCACTAAGTTGGGCGCACAAGGCACCATTGCAGCAGGTGGGCGTTATGACAGTTTGGTCGAGCGTTTAGGTGGCAATCCAACGCCCGCTTGTGGCTTTGGTATTGGGTTAGAGCGGGTGTTTTTGTTAATGCAAGAATATGGCGTAACAGCGATACACTCACCTGATATATACCTAGTTAACGTCGGTGATTTAGCTAAAAAGCAAGCATTTTCTGCTGCTGAAATATTGCGCAGTGCTGGCCTAAGCGTGGTATTAAATGTTGGCGGTGGCAGTTTTAAAAGTCAAATGAAACGTGCAGATAAAAGCGGCGCGCGTTATGCGGCAATTTTGGGGGACGACGAAGTTGCTGCGAATGAAATATCATTAAAAGCGTTACTAGAAAAAGCTGAACAAACCAGATGTAAACTTGCAGATGTCGCACAATTACTGGGTAAATAATGACCGAAATTTTAAACATTAGTAATTTAAGTGTCACGCCAAAAAACGCGCCAAATCGCTTACTTGTTAGCGACGTTTCGCTTACCTTATCAGCTGGTAAAACCACTTGTATTGTTGGCGAATCGGGCAGCGGTAAAAGTTTAACCGCGCTTAGTGTAATGGGCTTGTTATCCAGCCAATTGCAATCGCAAGGCAATATTAATTTTCTGGGTCAAGAGCTAACTAAGCTAGATAACAAAGCCTTACAGCGCATACGCGGCGCAAAAATTGGCATGATTTTTCAAGAGCCGATGACTTCATTAAACCCTGTGTTAACAGTGGGTTATCAAATTGGTGAATCACTTACCGCACATTTAGGTTTAAAAAGTGCTGCCTTAAAAGACAAAATCGCAGCCTTATTAACGCAAGTGGGCATTCCACCAGCGCGCGCTGATAGCTATCCTGATGAGTTATCTGGCGGTCAGCGTCAACGCGTAATGATTGCTATGGCAATAGCTTGCGAGCCACTTTTATTAATTGCCGACGAGCCAACTACCGCGCTGGACGTGACGGTGCAAGCGCAGATTTTAAAATTGCTTAACGAGTTAAAAATACGTATGAACATGGCAATGTTATTTATTACGCACGATTTTGGCGTGGTGGCCGATATTGCAGACGATGTAATTGTGATGTTTCGCGGCGAGATTGTCGAAACAGGCACGCGAGATGCTGTGCTTAATAACCCGCAACATCCTTACACCAAAGCTTTATTGGCCTGCGTGCCAGATATTGAGGGTAAAAAAGCGCTTAAACCGATTGACTATGCATGGTTAAAAAACGGGCTTGAATCAAACAAGGTGGCCGCATGATCCAACAAAACAATATTATTTTAGCTGCAAACAATTTGGTAAAAACCTACACGCAAAATACCGGTAGGTTTGGATTAAGTAGTAATAAAATCAATGCTTTAGATGATGTCAGTATCGCAGTAAGAGCGGGTTCTACACTGGCTGTTGTCGGCGAATCTGGTTCAGGTAAATCTACTTTAGCGCGTTGTCTGTTACAATTGCAACCGTTTGATAGTGGTGAAGTAATTTTTGAAGGGTGCAATTTAGCAAAACTCGTCAAGAACGCACTGCGAGCCAAGCGCCAACATTTGCAAATGGTTTTTCAAGACCCGTTTGCTAGCTTAAATCCGCGCATGAAAGTTGGTGAGATTGTTGGTGAGGGCTTGTTAATTCACGGTTTGGGTAGCGCAGCCGAGCAAAAAGACCAAGTGTTGCAAATGCTAAAACGCGTTGGTTTAAGTGCGGAAGACGCACTCAAATATCCACATCAGTTTTCGGGCGGGCAGAGACAGCGAATTGGCATTGCGCGCGCATTGGTGTTAAAACCTAAAGTGGTGGTGTGCGATGAACCTGTATCGGCGCTTGACGTATCGGTGCAAGCGCAAATTTTGTTATTACTCAAAGAGTTGCAACAAGAAATGCGTTTAAGCTATGTGTTTATTAGCCATGATTTACGCGTGGTACGGCATATTGCTGACGACATTGTGGTGATGAATGCAGGCAAAATAGTAGAGCAAGGCAGTATTGAGGCGGTGTACAACGCGCCGCAGCAGCCTTACACGCAGCAGTTGTTAAGTGCAATTCCAGGTCGCAAAGCGGCTTAACATAATTAATATTAGGGTGCAAAGATGGCATACGATTTAGAAGAGCAAGAACAGCTAGACGAATTTAAAGCGTGGTGGAAAAAAAATGGCAGTATGAGCATTAACTTAGTATTGGCGGTGTTGGTGGCCTATTTGGCTTGGCAAGGATATCATTATTTTCAAAATAAAAAATCCATTGAAGCGTCTGCTTTATATCAAACCATGTTGACCACAGACCCAGTAAAAGTCTCTGATATTAAATCACAATCAGCTAAATTGATGGAAAATTATAGTGGAACGCCTTACGCAGGCCGCGCCGCAGTTTATGCAGCAAAAACAAACTTTGCTGCAAATGACTCAAAAAGCGCAAAATCGCAGCTTGATTGGGCGATTAAAAACGCTACCGAGGGCGCGGTAAAAGCCATTGCAGGTTTGCAATTGGCAGACATTTTGTTTGAAGAAAAAAACTATGACGAGGCCAGCAAAGCGCTAGCAGCTATTGATGACAAAGGGTACGCTGGTTTAAAAGCCAATATGCAAGGCGATGTATTTTTAGCGCAGGGTAAACAAGCAGAAGCGAAAAAAGCGTATGCAACGGCTTTAGAAAACCTTGACGCGCAAGGCAGGCTGCATGCTTACACGCAACAAAAGCTTGAATCACTTGGCGTTTAAATGCGGTTTAAAAACTGCTTTAAACTTGCTTTAATCGTATTAAATGTCAGAACATTAGCAACGTAACCTACTGTATTTAATGAACTATTTAAAAAATTTCCGCTTGATCATACTGCTTTCATTGCTTGCTTTAGCAGGTTGCGAAACCATGACTTCGCTGCGTCAAGACTTTGCCGATAAAGTATTCGGCCGCGAGCCGCCTAATCCACCAGCCGCACTGCAAGCGTTTGAACCAACTTATTCTTTAAAGATTGATTGGTCTAGCAACATTGGTAAAACCGAGCGGTATGACTACACACCAGCTTTAGATTCCAGCGCGGTTTACGCTAATAATGCGGCGGGCGATATTGTTAAACTAGACGCCAGTAATGGCAAGCAAGTGTGGCGCATTAATATTGGTGAGCCCATTAGCGGTGGTATTGGCATTGGTGCTGGTGTATTGTTTGTGGGCACTAAAACTGGCAATGTGCATGCATTAGACGCCGCTGGAAAACTATTATGGAAGGCAAAAGTATCGAGTGAGATTTTAAGTGTGCCGCGTTATTTTGATGGTTTGACCATTGTGCGCACTGGTGATAATCATATTTTTGGATTGGACGCGACAGATGGCAGCCGCAAATGGGTATTTGAACGTACAACGCCAGCCTTAAGTTTACGCAGCAGTGTGGGCATTGTGGTTGATGGCGGGGCAGTTTACGCGGGATTTGCAGGCGGAAAAATGGTGGCAATTCGCGCAGACAATGGCAAATTGTTATGGGAGGCAACCATCGCGCAGCCCAAAGGCGTCACCGAAATTGAACGTATTGCTGACATAACCAGCTTGCCCGTAATTGATGGCCCGTTAGTGTATGCAGTGGCGTATCAAGGCCGCGTTGCTGCAGTAGATCGCCGTAGTGGAAAAGTAGTTTGGAATCGAGATATTTCCAGTTATACCGGCATGAATGCAGAAGATGGTAAAGTATTTGTATCACACGCTTTGGGTTCGGTTTACTCGTTAGATTCTGAAACAGGTAAAACATTTTGGCGACAAGCGGGATTGCTTAATCGCCGTTTAAGCGCGCCGCTATCCATTGGAAATGTGATTGCAGTCGGCGATTTAGAAGGTTATGTACACTTTTTAACGCGGGATGAAGGCGGTTTTGCTGCGCGCATTAAGCTTGATAGCAACGCGGTTATGGCGCTTATTCCAGGCGTTAACGCTAAGCAATTGATTGCCGAAACGCGTGATGGCGGCTTGTACGCAATTAGTGTTGCAGATGCTAATGCAGCGCCAGCAAGTAAGCAACCTGCCCAGCATAATGCGCCTAAACCAACTGAGTCAACAGCCAGCGAATCAGCGCCAGAAGCAGTAAAGCCCGAAACTAAGCCTGAGCCAAAAGTGCTAGACTCAGGTGCGCCAGATTCTGAACGCAGCATTATGTTTCAAAAAGACCCTGTATTTCAAAAAGAACCTGTACTTGAAAAAGACCAAAGATTGTTGCCTGACGCACCATCAGATAAAAATACTGGGCCTGGCATTCGCCTACCAAGTAACTAGCCTTAAGCCGCCAATATGTTACCTACCATTGTTTTAGTCGGCCGACCCAACGTCGGCAAATCCACCCTTTTTAATCGCATGACCAAAAGCCGTGATGCGCTGGTGGCCGATTTGCCTGGTCTTACGCGCGATCGTCATTATGGCCGCGGCATTGGTGCAAGTGAATCTTATTTGGTAATTGATACGGGCGGTTTTGAACCGCTGGCTGAAAGTGGTATTTTAAAAGAAATGGCCAAGCAAACATTGCTTGCGATTGATGAAGCCGATGTGGTGATTTTTTTGGTAGATGGCCGCGCAGGGCTTACGCCGCAAGAGTTTACCATTGCTGACACCTTGCGCCGCGCACAGCGACCGGTTTTATTAGCGGTTAATAAAACAGAAGGCATGAACCGCGCCGTGGTTTCGGCAGACTTTTTTGAGCTTGGCTTAGGCGAGCCGCTATCAATCTCTAGCGCGCATGGCGAAGGCGTAAAAGATTTAGTTGAGTTGGCGCTTGACGAGCATAATAAAAAAACGTTTGGATCTGATAATCCTCGAGACGATGACGATGACCTAGAAGCCGCGCAGAATAAGGCGCGCAGCGATGCTTCACAAAGAACGCCGCGCATCGCAATTGTTGGCCGCCCAAATGTTGGTAAATCCACACTAGTTAACGCGCTGCTGGGCGAAGAGCGCGTAATTGCGTTTGACGAGCCAGGCACCACACGCGATTCAATTGAAATTGAACTAGAAAAAGATGGCAAAAAATACACCATTATTGATACCGCAGGCGTACGCAAAAAAGGCCGCGTGTTTGAGGCGGTAGAAAAATTCTCGGTGGTAAAAACCATGCAAGCCATCGAAGATGCCAACGTGGCGATTTTAGTGGTGGATGCACAAGAAGGCATCACCGAGCAAGACGCCCACGTAGCCGCATATATTCTAGATTCTGGGCGTGCATTGGTGGTAGCGGTGAATAAATGGGATGGCCTACCAGAAGACGAGCGCGAATTTATTAAAAATGAAATTGACCGCAAATTAATCTTTTTAGATTGGGCAAAATTTCATTATATTTCAGCGCTGCGTAAAAAAGGCTTGCCTGAATTGTTAACCTCAGTTGACGGCGCATTTAAAGCCGCAATGGCCAATTTAGCTACCCCGCAGTTAACGCGCGTGTTAATTGACGCAGTTGCCCAACACCAACCGTCAATTACACGCGGTACACGGCCAAAGCTGCGATATGCACACCAAGGTGGTCAAAACCCGCCAATTGTGGTCATTCACGGCAGCCATGTCGATGACATTAAAGACAGTTACAAACGCTATTTAGAAGGTGTGTTTCGCAAAACCTTTCAGCTGGTTGGCACGCCACTGCGCGTGCAGTTTAACCAAGGCGCAAACCCTT
Source organism: Methylotenera sp. (assembly GCA_043735225.1). Classification (GTDB taxonomy): domain Bacteria; phylum Pseudomonadota; class Gammaproteobacteria; order Burkholderiales; family Methylophilaceae; genus Methylotenera_A. The sequence continues at coordinate 10,643 of JAYTEL010000005.1, forward strand.
TTGCCGAGCCTGAAGGCAAGCGTAAAGCAGGCGAAGGCATTGTCAGCATGCGTCGCCGT
>JAYTEL010000006.1:0-6042 GCA_043735225.1 Methylotenera sp.
GCAATCCAATGTAAAACAACTACGTGTTGGCCTACTTGGCATTGGCACTGTTGGCGGAGGCACTTATCAAGTGTTAACGCGAAATGCGGTAGAAATCACTCGCCGAACTGGCGTAAAAATTATTGTTACGCAAGTGGCAGATCGTAATATTGACCACGCTAAAATGGTCACTGGCGGCAATAGTGCATTAACAACAGATGCTTTTGCGATTGTGAACAACCCAGATATTGATGTGGTTGTTGAGCTTATCGGCGGATATGCCTTAAGTAAAGAGCTGATACTAACAGCCATTAATAACGGCAAACATATAGTTACCGCCAACAAAGCGCTACTGGCCATGCATGGCAATGAGATTTTTACGGCTGCGCAACAAGCAGGCGTAATTGTTGCTTTTGAAGCAGCAGTTGCTGGGGGCATCCCCATTATTAAAGCCTTGCGTGAAGGCTTGGGTGCCAATAAAATCGAGTGGGTTGCAGGTATTATTAATGGCACGACCAACTTTATACTTACTGAAATGCGTGAAAAAGGCCTCGCATTTGCCGATGTGTTAGGCGAAGCGCAGCGCTTAGGCTTTGCAGAAGCCGACCCAACCTTTGACGTAGAAGGTATAGATGCGGCACATAAGCTCACAATTATGTCAGCGATTGCATTTGGTATGCCAATGAAGTTTGAGCAAGCCTATATCGAAGGCATCACCAAGTTACAACAAACCGACATTAAATATGCTGAAGAGCTTGGCTATCGCGTGAAGCTTTTAGGTATCACCAAGCGCACCGATGCTGGCGTAGAGCTACGTGTACATCCAACATTAATCTCAGAAAAACGCTTAATTGCCAACGTAAATGGTGCGATGAACGCCGTAGTAGTGAAAGGTGACGCCGTTGGTCCAACATTGTATTACGGCGCAGGCGCGGGCGCAGAGCCAACCGCCAGTGCAGTTGTGGCCGATTTAATGGATGTAGCGCGATTAAGTAGTGCGACAGTAGAACAGCGCGTGCCGTTTTTAGCGTTTCAGCCCAATAACGTGATCGATTTGCCAATTTTGCCAATTAGCGAAATTAGCAGTGCATATTACCTGCGCTTACGCGCCAATGACAAACCAGGTGTGTTAGCTGGCGTGACTAAAATTTTGGCTGACCGCAATATTTCCATCGATGCCATGCTGCAAAAAGAACCTAAAGACAATGAAACCGAAGCCGATATTGTAATTTTGACGCATACCACAATTGAAAAAAATATGGACGCAGCCATCACTGAGATTGAGGCGTTAACTGCGATTGTTGGAAAGTTGGTTAAGATTCGTATGGAAGAATTAAGTAAATAAAACTAACAAACCAACCCAGTTTCGTCATTCCAGCGAAAGCTAGAATCTAGCAGGCTGTACAACTTTAAACCATGCAACCTTGTATCTATATTTTAGCAAGTAAGCAAAATGGCACTTTGTTTGTGGGCGTTACGTCAGATTAGTAGAGCGTATCTGGCAACATAAAAATGATTTTGTCGAAGGCTTTACTAAGCAGCATGCCGTGCATGATTTAGTCTATTACGAGCTACATGCAACGATGGAATCAGTCATTATGCGTGAGAAAAATATTAAAGCATGGAATCGCGCTTGGAAAATAGAATTGATAGAGAAAACCAATTTAAAGTGGCGTGATTTATATGAGGATTTGTTATAACTGGATTCCAGCTTTCGCTGGAACGACGAAACAGTGCACATAGTAGGAATTAAGAGTCAATGAAATACATTAGTACCCGCGGGCAATCGCCTGCTTTAAATTTTAGTGAAATTTTATTGGGCGGTCTCGCGCCAGATGGCGGCTTGTATCTGCCTGAAACTTATCCGCAATTTAATGATGCCGATTTAAGTGCCATGCGCGGCATGAACTATCGAGATTTGGCGTTCTATATTTTAAGTCGCTTAATAACAGATAGTCGTGACGATATTCCAGCCGCTGATTTGAAGGCGATTATCGACAAGACTTACAATGCTAAAGTATATGGATTTACCCGCGCGGGGCAAAACGCAGATGACATAGCACCGACGCTTAAGCTGGAAAATAATTTGTACTTATTAAGCCTTTCTAATGGGCCAACACTGGCTTTTAAAGACATGGCGATGCAGTTGCTGGGTAATTTGTTTGAATATGTGCTGGCCAAAAAAGGTGAAACCACCAATATTTTAGGTGCAACCTCAGGCGACACGGGTAGCGCGGCCGAATATGCCATGCGCGGCAAAAAGGGTGTGCGCGTCTTTATGTTAAGTCCGCACAAAAAAATGAGCCGCTTTCAAACCGCGCAGATGTTCAGCTTGCAAGATGAAAATATTTTTAATATTGCGGTTAAAGGCGTGTTTGACGATTGCCAAGACATGGTGAAAGCCGTGAGTAATGACGCGGCTTTTAAAGCAAAATACAAAATTGGCGCGGTGAATTCAATTAATTGGGGGCGCATCGCCGCGCAAGTGATTTATTATTTTAAAGGCTATTTTGCCGTCACCCAAAATAATGCGCAAAAGGTAGATTTTGCGGTGCCTAGCGGTAATTTTGGTAACGTGTGTGCTGGCCATGTTGCGCGCATGATGGGTTTGCCCATTGATAAGTTGGTGGTTGCCACAAATGAAAACGATGTGTTAGATGAGTTTTTTAAAACAGGACATTACAAGCCGCGCGGCGCGGTCAATACTTTTCAAACCTCCAGCCCATCAATGGACATTAGTAAAGCCAGCAATTTCGAGCGTTTTGTGTTTGATTTAGTTAAGCGTGACAGCGAAAAAGTGCGCGAATTATGGGCAAATGTGGATGCTGGCGGCGCATTTGATTTGACATCTTTAATGCACAAACTAGCAGACTTTGGCTTTCTATCTGGCAGCAGTAATCATCAAAATCGCATGCAAACTATTCGCGAAACAAAGGCTAAATATAATGTGGTGATTGACACACACACTGCAGACGGCTTGAAAGTGGCGCTTGACTTTTTTTATCAACCCCAGCGTGATCAACAAAAGCCGATGTTAGTGTTGGAAACTGCGCTAGCCGCTAAGTTTGAAGATGCGTTGGTTGAAGCGCTTGGCGAAATTCCGCCGCGACCAGATACCCTAAAAGGAATTGAAGATTTGCCGCAAAAATTTACCGTTTTAGAGGCAAGTAACGCAGCAATTAAAGATTTTATTGTAAAAAATACCTAAAACTAAATATGCAACAATATACCGATTTACTGCGCCATGTACTTGCGCACGGCAACCAAAAACACGACCGCACTGGCACGGGTACATTGTCAGTTTTCGGCTATCAAATGCGCTTTAATTTGGCGGACGGCTTTCCGCTACTCACCACCAAAAAAGTGCATTTAAAATCAGTTATTCACGAGCTATTATGGTTTTTGCAAGGCAGCACCAATATTGCATACCTTAAAGAAAACGGCGTGCGTATTTGGGATGAATGGGCGGACGAGAATGGCAACTTAGGCCCTGTATATGGCTACCAGTGGCGTAATTGGCCAAAGCCAGATGGCACACATATTGATCAAATTACGCAAGTGGTGAATGCGATTAAAAGTAATCCTGATTCAAGGCGCTTGATTGTGAGCGCCTGGAACGTAGCGGATGTGGATCAAATGAAACTGCCGCCTTGCCATGCGCTTTTTCAATTTTATGTGGCGCCCGCATCGCTAGACGATGCAGATCAACGGGCAAAATTGAGCTGCCAGCTTTATCAGCGCAGCGCTGACATCTTTCTTGGCGTGCCGTTTAATATCGCTTCATACGCGCTGTTAACTATGATGGTGGCGCAAGTTTGTAATCTTAAGTTGGGCGATTTTATTCACACATTGGGCGATGCGCATATTTACAGTAATCACATGGAGCAAGTGCAAGAGCAGCTTAGCCGTGATATACGTGCGTTGCCGCAAATGAAGATTAATTCAAATGTAACGGATATTTTTAATTTTAAATTTGATGATTTTGAACTGGTTAATTACGAACCGCACCCATCAATTGCTGCCAAAGTGGCTGTTTAGCAATTCAAAGGGTGTCATTTATATTAATAATGCGCCATTTTTTAAACGTTTAGTTTGTACTATTTAATTTTATTCAACCTAATATAGCTTGCAACCTTGCTATATTTTTTAAAGGAAACCACTATGAATCATCAAGTTATCGCAGCAGCTATTTTGGGCGCATTATTTTCAGTAAACGCCGCGGCAGATCATGCATCTATTAAACCAATTAAAGCTGACCCTTTAGGCAGTTGTGTTAAAGCTGCATTAAGCGCGCACGACGGCAAAATTGTTAAACTCGAAATGAAATCTGAAAATAAACAACCAGTGTATGAGTTTGATATTGAATCTGCTGATGGCACTGAATGGGATATTGAATGCAATGTAAAAACCGGCAAAGTGACTGAAGTTGAGCAAGAAGTAAAAGCCGATGACGCTAAATTTAAGGCGCTGGCTAAAGTTTCTGAAGCTGATGCAAAAGCCACAGCGCTTGCCGCGCACGCTGGCACAGTGGTTGAAGTTGAGTATGAGTTGGAGTCCGATGGTAAAGCTTCATTTGAATTTGATATTACCGAGGCAGACAATGAGGAAGTGAAAGTGGAAGTAGATGCAACTACAGGCAAAATTGTTGAAACCAGCTATGAAGTGTATCAAATTGGTAAAGAGTAAAATTGGGTATTAGTAGCTTAAAAAACGCCTCATTTATTGAGGCGTTTTTTTAAATAGGCGCATCAACGCGCTGAGTAATTTGATTTTTTGTAGCGATTAGTCAAGTAAAAAATAGGTAAAACATGCAGGTGTGTAGACACTGAAATTTGATGTAGTTAAAAATTGCGATTGAATTTTATAATGGTTGGTTAAGCTGCGTTTTATACATCATATTGCACTCAAAAAAATGATTAAAATTATCTACCAACCGTTCTTTATAATAAATATCGCAAACAATTTTTTTGTGTAAATGCTTATGTGTTAAGTTAATGTTGTTGATAACAAATTAAGGATAAATCATGGCTAATTTTAATCAGTATCGCGTAGATGCAAAAAAATTCTCGTTAAGCGACTTTGATGCGAATGATAAAACTGAGCGTTCGGGTGATAAAGCCAAAGATGCCTTGCTGTTAGAAAAAATAACGCAAGAAATCAATGCCTTGCAAGATATTTTGTATGCGCAAAACAAGCACAAAGTGTTGCTGGTGCTGCAAGGCATGGACGCCAGCGGCAAAGATGGCACGGTACGCCAAGTGTTTAGTGCTTGCGATCCGCTAGGTATAAGATTAGCCAATTTTAGAGGCCCAACGCAAGATGAATTAGCGCATGATTACTTATGGCGTGCGCACCAACAAGTGCCGCAAAAAGGCGAAATTGCCGTGTTTAATCGCAGCCATTATGAGGATGTGTTGGTTGTGAAAGTACACGATTGGATAGACGAGGCCGAATGCAAACGCCGCTATGCGCAGATTAACGATTTTGAGCGCATGCTGACAGAAACTGGCACTATTATCATTAAATGTTATTTGCATATCTCAAAAGCTGAGCAAAAACTACGGCTGCAAGATAGGCTAGACGACCCAACTAAAACTTGGAAATTTAACCCAAATGACTTAAAAGAGCGCGATTTGTGGAGTAAATATATGGTGGCATACGAAACGGCAATGAAAGCCACCAGCACAAAAAATGTACCTTGGTACATTGTGCCAGCAGATTCCAAAACGAATCGCAACTTATTGATTAGTAAGCTATTATTGAGTGCACTTAAAAAACTTAACTTAGCATATCCTATAGTGCCACCAGAGTATAAATCCATTAAAATTGCGGATTAAGCCTAACGTTTGACATGAGCGGCGGCTGGAAGCAAGCGAAGCTTAATGGAGGACATCCGCTCGATGGAAGGGTTAAGCCGCGTGCAATGTGTGCGCATTGATCTAGAGCTAGCTTCTAACCGCGATTAACTCACCGCTGACAAAACCTTTGACCTGCTCCGGCTGAAAGTCATTGACGTATAGGGTGTCTTCCACCACGTAGAGAAGCATGGTCTCCGACGTTCGG
>JAYTEL010000007.1:0-12305 GCA_043735225.1 Methylotenera sp.
CATCGGCTGCGAAAGCACTAGCTGACAAAGTTGCGGCAAAAGCACCCGCCAATAATACTGTTAATAATTTGCTCATGTTAATTCCTATTCACGTTAAAATGCGTTCAAAACAATCTATTTAAAACTTAGGTGACCATCACTGATTTATTTTAGAGAAGCCTTTTGAGCCGCCCACAAATTAAATATACGTGGCCAAACTTACGGCAAACTTACACGTTTTAATTTTTTTAATTAGCACAAATCTATGCGCATATTAATAGTAGAAGATGATTTAATACTTGCCGATGGCTTAAAAAATTCACTGGTGCAATCTGGCTATGCGGTTGATTGTGTCAATAGCGGCGCAGATGCTGATGGAATATTGGCGTACCAAAGTTTTGATTTAGTGGTGTTAGATTTAGGCTTGCCAAAACTTAGTGGCTTTGAGGTGTTAAAACGATTACGTTCGCGCGGCAGTAAATCGCCAGTGCTTATATTAACGGCTAATGACGACGTAGATAACCGCGTTAGAGGTCTAGATTTGGGCGCAGACGATTATTTAAGTAAGCCTTTTGTGCTGGCCGAACTTGAAGCGCGTGTGCGCGCCCTTATTAGGCGCGGTCAAGCGGGTGGTAGCGCGATTATAACCATTGGGCAATTACAGTTAGATACTGTTAACCACGCGGCAACTTTTGAAAACGCCAGCTTAAACTTGTCGCCGCGCGAGCTAGCGGTGTTAGAAATTTTGATGTTAAAAACAGGAAAAGTAGTGAATAAAGAACAAATGTTAGAAAAACTGTGTAATTTCGATGAAGACATTAGTGATAACGCGTTAGAAGTATATTTGCATCGATTACGCAAAAAACTCGAACATACCGACATTAATATCCGCACGATTCGTGGACTAGGTTATTTATTAGAAAGCGTTAAAAGCTAAAGCAATGTTTAATTTTAAACAATTATTACCACATCGTTCGCTTAAAAATCAGCTGTTTAGCTGGTTATTAAGCTTGCTATTACCAGTAATTTTTATTACAGCTGCGGCAGGTTATTTTTTATCTAGCCATTATATTAATTTAACTTACGATAAATCGCTGTATCGCACCGCGCTGGCGCTGGCTAATCAAGTAAGCCTAGAGGCATTGGGCGCGCAAGTTAATTTACCGCAAGTGGCTAAAGATTTATTAGAGTTTGACGAAGATGATGTTGTTTACTTTCGTATAGTAGGCCCGCGCGGCGATTTATTAACCAGCCGTGCCAATTTACCGCTGCCAAAAAGCTACCCAAATGCTGATCAATCGCTGTACTACAATGCAAATTTTGCGGGTAAAAAATTAAGAGTTGCTATTTATGCGCTGCCCATTTCGGCGGCATTTTCCACTAATTCTGCCACCAACAACGTCTATGTAATGGTAGGCGAAACCTTAGAAAAACGCAGCAGAATGACTAGTGAAATCTTACTAAGTATGTTGTTGCCACAATTATTGATTATTTTATTGGTTAGCGGCTTATTGTTTTTTGGCATTAAACGCGGCTTGCAGCCTTTAGACAACTTTAAAAATGACTTAAAACAGCGCAATATCAATGACTTAAGTCCTGTAGATAACAGCCATGCACCGACAGAATTATGGCCTTTATTGAATGCATTTAACGACTTATTGACAAGAGTTAACAGCGCAGTCAATAAAGAACAACGCTTTATTGCCGACGCCGCACATCAATTAAAAACGCCTTTGGCAGGCCTTAAAACGCAAGCTGAGCTTGCTTTACGTGAAAAAGAACCGGCCAAAATTGCCCATGCACTAGATCAAATTAACCAAGCCAGTGGCAATTTGGCGCATATGGTGAATCAACTATTAATATTAAGCAAAGCCGAGCCTGATGGCGCGACGTTTTTAACGCTAAAGCCGGTCGATTTACTTGCGTTAGCACAATCAGTGACCAGTGATTGGGTAGAGCTAGCACTGCATAAAAATATTGATTTAGGCTTTTCATCCGGCCTTAAAACTGCTTTTATTAACGGGAACTTCGCTTTACTGCGCGAATTAATCAATAATTTAATTGACAATGCCATTCGTTATTCGCCTAATGGCGGACAGGTAACAGTTGGCGTACGACAAGAAAATAACGCAATATTCTTTGAAGTGCAAGACAATGGCATTGGTTTGGATACAGAAAACCAAGCACTCATTTTTGAACGATTTTATCGCGTACTCGGTACGCAGCAAGACGGCTGCGGCTTGGGGCTAACCATCGTACATGAAATTGCTGAGCGCCATGGCGCAACTGTTAGCGTGATTAGCAAGGGCCATGGCGAAGGTTCGCTTTTTGCGGTGCGCTTTGATGGGTGAAGTTGATTTTGCCAACTGTTATATATAATTTATTTAAAATTTATTTAAAATTTACTTAAGTTTGCAATATTTTGTTTAAAGCATGTGACAGCATTCATACAAAGCCAACAATATTATCCATTTTTTGCGTTTCATGATTGACCTTGTGCGTTTTTACGTGCGACTATAAACCTCTAGTAGTAATTAAGGCGGCGCAGCCAAAATGGCTGATTTATCAATCATTTACAGTAAAACAGGCAAAGGCATGCGCGCACGTAATGCTGCAGATGCAGGCTTGTTGCCCAAGCATCTTAAACTATTAGCTTTTATCGATGGTAAATCTAGCGCTAGCGAAATCCTTACTCAATCCAATATTTTTTCAGAAAAGGAGTTAGTAAGTGCCCTTAGCCAGTTGGAAGTGAATGGTTTGATAAGGCCGTTAATATCCGCGCAATCTACTACGGAAGATTGGGCATTAACATCAAACTTTACGCCAATGGTGGTGCAAGAATTTAAAAACGAAGAAGCGATTGAAGCCGAAGCGTTCGCAAAAGCAGAAGCAAAAGTAGCGCATGAAAAACAGCATGCTGAACGGTTAGCAGCTGAAAAAGATAAAGAAAAAATACGTTGGAAGGCAGAAATAAAGGCGCGTAAAGAGGCTGAAGCCAAGTTGCAAGCTGATGAAAAGGCGCCGATAGAGGCGGAGCAGTTAAGAAAAGCAGAAAATCTAGTTAAAGCAGAAAAGCTAGCGCAGTTAGAAGCCATGCGTCAAGCCAAGGCCGAACTCAAATTACAGCAAGAGGCACAATATGCCGCTGAGCAAGCACAAGTAGAAGCAGAACGTATCGAAAAAGCAAAACAAGCGCAATTGGATGCTGAGCGCATTACAAAAGCAGAGAATGATGCGCAGCTTGAGGCTGCTCGTAGTGCCAAGGCAGTGCTAGCTTTACAACAAGAACTAATACAAGAAATACAGCAAGAATTACTGCAAAAAGCTGAACAAACAAAATTAGCATTAATACAGGCAAATATTGTTAAAGCCGAAAAAGAAACAGCCGATGCGGTAGCCAAAGAGGCGGCGCGGCAAGAAATGGCGCGCATTGTTGATCAAGCAGAAGAAGAACGTAAAGAGACAGAAAGCCAACTAAATGCAGCGCGGCAACAGGCTGTACGCCAACTGAAGACCGAAGAACAAGCACGCGACAAAGCACTGCGTAGAGCAAAAAAAGATGAAAAACAAACACGTGAAGCTGCAAAAGCGGCTGAAAAATACAAAGCGGTGCAGCAAGAATCCATTCAGCTTGAGATTAATCGCCTTGCTCACCCACTAAAAGATGCCAAAAGAAATGATGAAGCTGCAAATAATGATGCAAAAGTGACAAAACAAGTCGCGTTTGTGCGCCATGATGCAATCCCAAAACTAGACAATGCTTCCAGAAAAATAACCCAGCAACTAGACGAGCCGCAAGCAATTGATGGGCGTCAAGCAGTCACTTTGCAAGACACCGCAGCAGACCTTGAAAAACAATTAACTGCGCAGCAAGCGCAAGAAAAAGCCGAACAAATTCGCGCGAGAAATGACGCTGACGAAAAAGCGGCTGTAGCAGAAAAAGCATTAGCTCGCCAAGAAATGGCGCGCATTGCGCGCGAGGCTGACGCGCTGCGCAGTCAGGCGAATATTCTTACATTAACAAAACCAACTAAAAGCGGGCAATTTGCGGCATCAAAAAGCGCTCAATTAAAAAGTGTAAATTCAAAAAAAACGACTAAAGAATCTCAATATAAAGTAGCCCATAAAAATGCTGTAAATGTTGCCGATGCGCGGGTTTATGAAGCTGAGAAAAGAACTTTGATTGCAATAACCGATAGGCAAATCGCCGCAAAACTTCAAGCGCAAATTAAGGTGCCAACAAAAATATTCCGCACACCAATAGATTTAAGTTTAATGCGGTTAAGGTGCTTAAAATGGCTTGTTAAGCCGCTAAAAATCACACTAACTATTGGCTTTATATCGGCGTTACTTTTAATTGCCGCGCTACATTTTGTAAATATTAGCCCGTTAATCGTGCCCATTGAAAAGCTTGCAACGGTCAGTTTTGGCAGCCCAGTACACATTACGCAAGTGCGCGCATCGTTGTGGCCGCAGCCACAATTTACCTTGGGTAATGTTGCGATAGGTGATGCTTTGAAGGTGCCTTCTATACAAGTGATGCCAGATGTTGGAACGCTTTTTGATGATGTTAAACGCGTTAAAAGTGCGCAAATACAGGGCGTTACGATTGACCGTAACAATTTAGAGGCTTCATTAAATTTGATTAAACAGCTTAAGCGCGCGCCGACTTTACAAATTGCGCAGCTTAATATGAGTAATTTGCGCTTTAAAGCAAACGATTTAGTGCTTGGGCCATTTGATGGCAATTTAGTATTAAGCGCAGCGGGCGCGCTAACCAGCCTAGATTTACACAGTATTGACAGTGCGCTTATTGTGCAAATTAATCCGCTGGGTGATGATTATGCAGTCACACTAACTGGCAACCATTGGCTCTTGCCTTTTAAACCCAACATTGTATTTGAAACGCTTAAAGTGGGCGCCAGCCTTCACCAAAATCAGCTAACTTTTAACCAAATCGAGGGCGCAATTTTTGGCGGCAACATTAGCGCAACTGCAGTGCTGGTTTGGTCTGACGGCTGGCGTGCATCGGGAAAATTTAAGCTAACCAGCGCAAATACGCCGCAATTATTAACAGCATTTGCTAGCAAAATCAATGTTAAAGAAAAAGCCAACGTTGAGGGAAAGTTAAGCATGGCGGGCGACTTTTCCAGCCAATCAATTGAGGCACTTAAACTAGCCGATGCAACCAGCATATTTGCCAATATTATGCTAAAAAATGGCAATATTAATGGTGTTGATTTAGCAAAAGCAGTGCTTAATCAATCGGCCTCTCTAGCGGGCGAGGCGACAGAATTTGATACTTTAAGCGCCAATTTGCAAGTAAAAAATGGCAATTATCATTACAAACAAATCTTACTTAATGCCAAACAGTTTCACGCCAATGGTGATGTAAATATTGATCAAAATCAGTTGCTTACTGGCAGAGTGAGCGCATACTTAGCCGCACAATCTCGTCGCTTGCAAGCCAATTTTATCTTGGGTGGTACGATTAATCAGGTTAAACGGCAATAAGCTAATCTTTTAAGCGCAAAAAGTCTGGCTTGCCAAGCGCGCAACCATTATGGCGCAAGATGTTATAGGTGGTGGTGACGTGAAAATACACGTTGGGCATTACCCATTTTAGCAAGTAATCTTGCCCCGTAAAATGCAAATCGACCTTGCGCACAGTGATTGTAATATCGCGCTTTTCACTGTTTTCTAGCTGTGCTGCATTAATTGACTCTATAAACGCTAGCGTTTTGGCGATGCGAGCTTGTAAATCGGCAAAGCTAGTTTCGTTATCCTCATACGATGGCACGCCTAAACCAGCCAGCCTAGCAGCCGCGCCCTTGCTCATGTCTGTGGCAATTTGTACTTGGCGAATAATGGGATACATATCGGGAAACAGCCGCGCATTAAGTAATACGGCAGGTTCAATTTTTTTGTCGTTTGCATATTCTTCACCTTTTTTTATAATATGCGCTAAGTTATTCAAGGCACGTTTAAGCGGCGTAATGCCAATTAAGTACATTGATAATTCATTTAAAGTCGTCATAAAAAAATCCTAAAAATTAGCTTTGATTAGATTGCATTTTACTGCTAAACCTTATGCAGAGCTTGTACGGTATCATTTTGATTAAAACATATACAAAGCTATAGCTTTGCATGGCGATTTTTACTGCTTTAGTATTAAGTATGGCTTATTAACCAGCTTTAAAGCAGCACTTTTCAAATTATTTAAAGTTTTTAAATTAGTTAAAATGGTAGAAATTATTTAATGATAGCCATAGAAATATTGAATGTTATTTCCATTAATTTTAATAATGGACTATGATAAACACTTATTAAAAGGAGAAATATCATGGCTAAAGGTCAAATTAAAAGTAATAAAGAGACAAAAAAACCTAAAAAGAGTAAAGAGGTTGTTGTGCCAAATAGTTCGATTATTCCGATGAAATCGAGCAATCAAACTAAAAAATAATTATAGAAATATCTAGGCATAGGCATTCATAAACATGAGGCATTTTGCAGACATGCATCAGTTAATGCGTGCGTACCGTTTATAGTCATTATCATATCAATAGGCACTTTTGGCGTGTTTAATATTGTAAAACGCGCTAATAAAGTCACCCAAACGATGTATTTGGCTTAATAACTTAATTGCCGCTCTAAGCGCAGGCTAATTAGTGTGCCATTTTTGATGGGCAAATCAGCTTTTCTGAGCTTTTAGCCATTTTATAGCCTTGTATTAAAGCAATATCTAGTCTTTTTTTTGCGCTTAGTGTAATTGGTGCAACTCTAAATCCCGCAACTTTGGCGACAATTTAGCAGTAATGCCAACCACCCCAAGCGTGACGAAACCGCCGAAAACAACCGATGGTACTAAACCCATTATCTTGGCAGCAACGCCCGATTCAAACGCGCCAAGCTCATTGGATGAGCCGATAAAAATACCGTTGATGGCCGACACGCGCCCGCGCATGGCGTCAGGTGTGGCCAACTGCAAAATGGTTTGCCGCATCACTACCGAAACGCCGTCGCATGCGCCAGATAAAGCTAATAACCCGCCAGCAATCCAAAAACTCGTTGCCAGCCCAAAACCAATGATACACAGGCCAAATCCGGCAACTGCGCCCAACAACCAGCGGCCTGCATGCAAGTTAATGGGGTGACGCGTTAGCCAAAGGCCAGTAAAAATTGCACCTATTGCAGGACAGGCGCGTAATAAACCCAGACCTTGCGGGCCAATGTGGTAAATATCTTGCACAAAAGCAGGTAGCATAGCTACCGCCCCGCCAAATAGCACTGCAAACATATCTAGCGACAATGCGCCGAGTAAAATTTGGTGATTCCAAACAAAACGCAATCCTAGGCCTATGCTAGTAAAAATGGGTGATGGCAAGGCTTTTGGCGGCTCTTTTATGCTAATAGATAGCATCGCAATGGCCGCGCTTGCGCACAGCAAAGTGGCTATTGAATAAGCGGTGGTTTTACTGCCAAAGCCCACCAAAAAGCCGCCAATCGCCGGACCCAATATCAAGCCCGCTTGAAAAACGCTGCTGCCAATGCCAGAGGCGCGGGCAAAATCTTCGCGCGGTAAAATAATCGCAAATAAACTACTATGACTAGGCGCTATAAAAGCGCGTCCAAAGCCTGTAAACGCAAACGCGCCATAAATCCATAGAATATTATTACTTAACCAGCCTGCTGCAATCGCCAATAAAGTAATTGCACTAGCACCCAACATAGCAGCGGCCAGCGCGCCAAAAAATCGGCGTGACAAATGATGATCGACCGCGTAACCAGCAAATAGAGCAGTGGCAAAATACGGGATCACCTCCACCAAGCCAATTAAACCTAAAGATAATGGTTCGTGAGTGATTTCATAAATATGCCAGCCCACCGCCACCGCCATAATTTGATAAGCCAGCACGATAAGCACGCGATAACTTAGCAGTTTTAAAAAAGCATAATGGTGAACGCTAAAAATTTGGCTATTAAATGGGCGCATCACACATTATAAATTTAAAAGCGCTATAAAACCTGGACAATTGACGAGATAGATTGTGATAGATAAACTGTGATTGTTAGTGCAGTGAATAAGGCAGTAAGCAAAATTTTGTTGATGAACAAGCAATTTTTTGCCGATGAGTCGTCGTTGACCTAGTGCGACTCTGCCGCTATAGATTAGGCGCACTAACCTTAACATGCGCCAACTTAAACTGGCCTTAATTTATTGTTTGTTTGCAACTTATTAGTGAGCTTACTGCCTTAATTTCTCAATTAGTTATTCACATAATTGAATTTTAATGAATGTAATAAATTTAAGGATTAAGTATGAAAAAAGTATTATTAGCAACTTTGCTAACACTAGGTCTATCAAGCGTTTCTTATGCAGATAGTATTGTAGATGTGGCAGTGGCAGACAGCTCGCTTTCAACATTAGTAACGGCGCTAAAAGCCGCTGGTTTGGTTGATACGTTAAAAGGCCCAGGCCCATTTACCGTATTTGCGCCAAATAATGCAGCTTTTGACAAAATACCAAAAGACAAACTTGAGGCTTTATTAAAAGATAAGGCCGCACTAACAAAAGTGCTCACTTATCATGTTGTTGCAGGAAATATTACGCCTGCTGATGTTGCAGCTGGTAAAGTAAAAACCATTGAAGGCCATGATTTAACGCTTTCAACAACAGAAGGCGTGAAGGTAAATGGCCATTTAACTGTGGGTGGTGGAGATATTAAGGCAGATAACGGTCAAATCCACATCGTTGACACGGTATTAATGCCCACCAATTCAAAAAAATCAAGCGGTAAAAAACATTCTAAAAAATATTAATAGCCATTAGCTTTTAATCAGATTTAAGGGGCGATATTCGCCCCTTTTTTATTTTGGCACACGCCACAAATACCAACTAGCCACTGTGCGATATGGGCTAAAAGTTAATGCAATCTCAGCCATTAGCTTGGGTTTTGGGGCCGTTTGTAATTTTTTAAGCCGTTTATAACCTTCTACCACGCCAAAATCTGTCACTGGCAAAATATCCATCCTCATTAAGGTAAACATCAACATCATTTCTACCGTCCACTGCCCAATGCCTTTTAGTGATACTAAACGCGTAATTAACTCGGCGTTGGTCATCTTTTGTGCTGACTCCATCGAGGGCACAAGCCCAGCCATTACGCCATTGGCAATGCCTTGAATGGTTTCAATTTTGCGACCACTGAACCCGCAGGCGCGTAAATCGTCGAAATGTGCAACAATTAACTGTTCTGGCAAGGGAAACTGACTGAAATGTTGGATAAATTTAGCAATAATTGCATCGCCTGCTTTAGTATGCAATTGCTGATAAGCCACTGCGCGCACCAACGCTTCGTATGGATTGCGCTCAACTTTTGGCGAAAATTGGCAATCGCCAACGGCGCTAATTAAATTAGCCCAATCGGCATCAATTGCACTTAAAAACTTGGTGGCCTGCTGGTGTTGATTCATACAACAATTATAAACATAAATTTATTTAAATTTTGGCGCAAGATCAGCCTGCCCCTAACATGGTCTTATTGCCCTATTAATGCTGCAAACGTGTATTTAACAAAAAGGTATTTTTGGGTGATAAAGCGCAATGCGCTGAGCCTATTTACTATCAGCGTAATACCAGTTTAAAGCTTGTTTAAAGCTTGTTTAAAGCCTGTTTAAAAAAAGTGAAATCTTGATGGATTTATTTAACGATTTAAAACCAATTAAACAAGAAATTATAAAAGACGTTTTTTTATTGCAAAGCTTAGCGCTTGGCGATGGCGAACACTTACTTTTACAGGATTTACAAGCCGTAATGGCAGCCGCGCCTGTACGCAATATGATGACTAAAATGGGATTTGCCATGAGTGCAGCCATGACTAATTGTGGTGATTTAGGGTGGCTAAGCGATAGAAAAGGCTATCGTTATGATGGGCTGAACCCACAAACAAATCAGCCGTGGCCAGATATGCCGCCTAGCTTTTTGCAACTTGCGGCAGGTGCGGCGGCCGCGTGCGGCTATGTTAATTTTGTGCCAGACGCATGCTTGATTAACCAATATATCGTTGGCGCAAGCATGGGTTTGCACCAAGATAAAAATGAGCAAGATTTTACCCAGCCCATTGTTTCAGTGTCATTGGGTATACCCGCAGTATTCCAATTTGGCGGTTTAAAACGCAGTGACAAAACCCTAAAAATTCCCGTCAACCATGGCGATGTAGTTGTTTGGGGCGGCGAAGCGCGATTAAAATTTCACGGTATCATGCCGCTAAAAGCCAATATCCATGCGGTGCTTGGCGAATATCGCTATAACTTAACTTTTAGGCGAGCAGGCTAGTTTTTTTGTGCCTTAAATAACTTTAACGCAAATTTGACTGCCTCGCGCATGGAGTTTTTTAAATATTAATGCTAAAAACCAAGCGCCGCTTTAATGCGCCGAAACGTTTGACTGACTGCGTTGCCATCTAACAGGTAATGTTTGTGCAACGGCTTTATCACCTGCCAACTGGCTTTAATACCCGCTGCAAACGTCACTAAATCGCCTTTGCCAAAACTAATTGGTGCACCGCCTGTTGGCGTAATAATGCATTCGCCTTCTAAAATGTAAGCAATTTCTTGCTCATGAAAAGTCCAATCAAATGTGGACACTTCTTTTTGCCAAGTCGGCCATTTACTGACGTTTAAGGCATCTAAATGGCTTTGTGCTGGATGATGTTCAACCATAATTTGCGTATTGTTTTGCACGGTGTTCATATTAAATAGCTTTCCTTTTAAAAGTGCGCATATTTTAGCTTAAGCAGGGCTTCAGTAGTAAAATAGCATTTTTAACTTATAAACTATTGATGCGCGTTAATTTACAACAGGCAATTGCCCAATTAAAAAATGGTGAAGTCGTGGCGATTCCTACAGAAACGGTTTATGGCTTGGCCGCGGACGCAACTAACGACACGGCTTTGCGGCAGATTTACGCTATTAAACAGCGGCCGATGGATAATCCCTTAATTGTGCATATTAGCGACGCAAGCCAAGTAACTGCGTGGGCGGCGGAATTTTCGCCAATCGCGCAAAAACTCGCAGCAGCGTTTTGGCCAGGCCCGTTTACCTTGGTGTTAAAGGCTAACGATAGTGTTTCAAACATCGTGCGCGCTGGCCAGCCTACAGTGGCCTTACGAGTGCCAGCGCATCCCTTGGCTTTGCAACTACTTAAAGAAAGCGGACTTGCTTTAGCCGCGCCATCGGCCAATAAATTTACGCAGTTAAGCCCAACAACGGCTATGCACGTAACAGCAGGTTTAGGTGAAAACATCGCGGTATTGGATGGCGGCGCGTGCGAGATTGGTATTGAATCGACCATTGTCAGTGTTACTAACAATGCGCAAACTGAAGATTGGCAGATGCTGAGGCAGGGCATGATTACAGAGGCCGATATTGAACGCGTTGCGGGCAAGGCTGCAACGACGTTTAGCCAGCCGATTAAAGCGCCTGGCCAACACGCCTTGCATTACTCGCCGCGCACACAACTGCGCTTATTTGCAAGTCGTGCTGCGCTTATTGCACATGCTAATTCTAATTGCGCGGCATTGCTAATTGGCGAAGGCGCACAGCCAAATTGCCCAGTATTTAAACTCGATAAAAACGCGGCAGATGTTGCGCGTAAACTTTACGATACGTTGCACAAGATGGATGCGCTTAGTGCAGATATGTTGCTAATAGAAGCGCCGCCGACCGCGCCAGAATGGTTGGCCATTTTAGACAGACTAACGCGCGCGGCAAACTGAGCGTTAAATTATTTGTAGTCTTGTTTTTGTGCTTAAAAGAGCGTAAATTTAGATTTTAACTGGTATTAATACTAGTTTAAATATTGACTTAAGTATTGATTTTAATATTGATTTTAATATTAAATTAATAGTAGTTTTAAGACTCGTTTAAACCTAGTTTTAAACCTAGTTTTAAACTTGATTTTATATTAAGCAAAAACGGAATCAATATGCCAGATAATAAATACGGATTAGGCAGCAGCAAAGTCGCGACGGAACATCACGAGTCTCACCATAAAGACGCGCCCATACACCCAACAAATTGCAAATTTTGCAATAGCTCTAATCTTATCTTAAGCCCCAGCATGCACGATCACCGTTGTAATGATTGCGGGGAATGGCAAAGCGATGTACCGCAAGGTTACTCAACTGGCCGCGCGGCCGATTATTAAATGAATACTAATTATTGAGTGACAGCAGGTTGCTGAGCAGTTACTGGTTTTAGCGCTTCAGTAAATTCGTCATCTAGCTCGCTACTCATGGCTTTTAACGCGACATGAGTGCGGGCAA
>JAYTEL010000008.1:0-1554 GCA_043735225.1 Methylotenera sp.
GCAGACGATATTGTGCGTTGCGCCATTGAGTTTTTCTACACCAATAATGGTAATAACGTCTGTACCAGCGCCGGTAATATTAGCGCCCATTTTAATTAAGCATTCGGCCAAATCCACCACTTCAGGTTCTTTGGCGGCGTTTTCTAGCACAGTTTTGCCCGTCGCCAGCGCAGCGGCCATCATCAAGTTCTCGGTGCCTGTTACCGTGACCATATCCATGTAATAACGCGCACCTTGCAAGCGGCGATTGGGCAAATGCAACGTGCTGGCTTGAATGTAACCATGCGTAATGTGTATCGCCGCACCCATAGCTTGCAAGCCTTTAATGTGCAAATCGACAGGGCGCGAGCCAATGGCACAGCCGCCTGGCAGCGACACGCGTGCCGTGCCAAAGCGCGCTAAAAGCGGACCTAGCACTAAAATAGAGGCGCGCATGGTTTTCACCATTTCGTAGGTTGCCTCAAACGATTGCACGTCTGAAGCGTCTAGCGTCACCATATCTGCATCGCGGCTCACCTTAACACCCATTGTATCGAGCAGTTTGAGCGTGGTATCAATATCTTTTAGCGCAGCTACCGCCGTTAAGTGCAGCGGCGTTTCGGCCAGCAAAGACGCGCATAAAATGGGCAAAGCGGCATTTTTTGCGCCAGAAACCGTGACATCACCATTAAGCGCAAAGCCGCCTTGAATAATGAGCTTGTCCAAACTTATGCCCCTGCTGACTTATTAGAGTCAAGCAGGGTTTGCAGCTCGCCGCTATCAAACATGGCGCGCATAATATCGCTACCGCCAATAAATTCACCCTTCACATACAATTGTGGAATCGTCGGCCAGTTGGCGAATTGCTTAATGCCTTCGCGGATGTCTGCGTCTTGTAAAACATCGACAGACACGTATTTTGCGTTGCAAGCATCCAAAATTTGCGTTGCCATGTTGCTAAAACCACATTGCGGAAATTTTGGATTGCCTTTCATATAAAGCACCACATCGTTGCTGGTAACCGTTTGTTTAATTGCTGCTTGTGCGTCCATTTTACTTACTCCTAATTTCTATTTAATTCTGTAAATTCAATTCTTGCCACTGATTTTTGCCCAATCGCTTGGCGTATAAGTTTTCATACCCAGCGCGTGAATCTCTGCTTTCATGCGGTCGCCCAGCGTGGCATAAACCAGCTGATGCTGCGCCACCATGCGCTTGCCTTCAAACGCGGGGCTAACAATTACTGCCTCAAAATGCGTGCCGTCATCGCCCAACACTTCTATAAAGTCGCAAGCCAAACCTGCGGTGATATAACTTTCTAATTGCTTTGCGCTTAACATCTATTTATCAACCACGTAATTTATAGCCAGATTTTAACATTTTTAGACACAGCCATGCTAATGCCAGTAAAAATGCACTGACTACACACAAGCTTATCCATGGCGAAATATCACCTTGGCCAAAAAATCCGTACCTAAAGCCATCAATCATGTAAAAAAATGGGTTAAATTTTGAGATGGTTTGCCAAATGGGCGGCAAACTGTGTATTGAATAAAACACGCCCGATAAAAACGT
>JAYTEL010000009.1:0-5489 GCA_043735225.1 Methylotenera sp.
GGCATGACGTCAACACGCACGCGCGAACGCATGCTAACGCGCCTGCGCGAACAAGGCATAAAGGATGAAGTGGTTTTATCGACGATGGGTGAAATTCCGCGGCATATTTTTGTGGATGAGGCATTATCAACCCGCGCTTACGAGGATGTGTCGCTGCCAATTGGCTACAGCCAAACCATTTCACAACCGTATATTGTGGCGCGCATGACCGAAATTTTACGCAACGGCAAACCGTTAAATAAGGTGCTAGAAATTGGCACTGGTTGCGGCTACCAAACGGCTATTTTATCGCGCTTGGCAAAAGAAGTATTGTCATTAGAACGTATTAGGCCGTTAGTCATGAAAGCGCGCACTAACTTACGCACGCTTAAGTGCAATAACGTTAAGCTTGATCACGCTGACGGCAGCATTGGTTTAAACGAATTTGCGCCGTTTGATGGCATTATCGTAACCGCCGCCGCAAGTCATGTACCGAATGATTTATTGGCGCAACTGGCGATTGGCGGGCGAATGGTCATTCCTGTTGGCACCACAACACAAGTGTTAACATTAATTGAGCGCACCAATAATCCTGCGCCAAAAGAATTCGTGCAAACCAAATTAGAGCCAGTAAAATTTGTGCCATTACTGGGCGGTTTAAGTTAATGGTGGATTTAATAAAAGGGTTAGTTGTAAGCTGTTTGTTATTGTTAATGTCTGCTTGCGAAAGCAATCCGCCCGCGCCAGTCATTGAGCGCACCCCGCAAACTAGCAAGCCCAAACCGCCAGTTGCAGGCAAGCCAATCGAGCCAAAATCGGCAGTAGCTAAGGATTGGCGGCCCGACAGTCATACCGTAATAAAGGGCGAAACGCTTTTTGGCATTGGCTTGCAATTTGGCATTGATTACAAAGAAATTGCCGCGGTCAATAATATCCCAGCGCCCTACCCGATTAGAATCGGCCAAAAACTAGACTTAAGCAGCTTTAAAACTAAAACTGTTGCCGCTAGTGATTCTATAAAGCCTGATACGACAAAGTCCGATGCTATTAAACCTGATGATGGCGTTGTTGTCAGCTCGATAAAAGTAGAACCTGTGACCACTGGCACAGCCATTAAGCCAAATAGTGCGCCTGTTGGTTCTGCCGTAACGCCGATATTAACCGAGCCAAAAGCCACGCGCGAGCCTTATAGCGTCGGCGCGTGGAATCGTGTTATCCCAACAAAAACTGCAATTAACAAACCAATTGAAACCAAACCTGCTGATAATAAGCCAGTAAATGCAGCTGATTCTAAACCTACAGATGAAAAACCTACAGATTTTAAGCCTACAGACGTTAAACCTACAGACGTTAAGTCTACAGACGTTAAGTCTACAGACGTTAAGCCTATAGATGACGAATCGCTGAATTGGGGTTGGCCAACACAAGGCAAAATAAGCGCAAGCTTTAATGAGGCCAGCAATAAAGGTATAGACATTGCTGGCGCTTCAGGCCAAGCCATTAATGCAGCCGCGCCTGGCAAAGTGATTTATAGCGGATCGGACTTACGCGGCTATGGCAAACTAGTCATTATTAAGCACAATAAAACATATTTATCGGTGTATGCACACAACAGCAAAATAGTGGTTAAAGAAGGACAAGCTATTGCCGCTGGTCAAAAAATTGCCGAGATGGGCAATACAGACGCTAATTCTGTTAAGTTGCATTTTGAAATAAGGCGCTTAGGTAAATCCATTGACCCTACCAAGTACTTGAATCAAAATTAATGTAACTTAAAACTTATTTAGGAGCCAACCATGGCCGCACCGCAAAAGAAGGATCCCAACAAATATGCCAAAAATGCAGATATTCAAGCAGATACATTAGGTAAAACCTTAACCTCGGTTGGCGGTTTAGTATTAATGTTAATTGGTTTGGCAGGTATTGCCATGGAGTTTTTTAAAGACGGCGGCGTACTGACAAAAGCTACTAGCTGGCTTTTTGATACAAGCACGCACATGATGCTAATACCTGTTATTGTTGTTGTGCTGTGGCTGATGAATCGCATGATGTCTTCTACCAACCCAAATGAAAGCAAAAAATCGGGCAATGTTCCCATGTATGTCATGATGGCAATTGGCGCTTTTTATC
Source organism: Methylotenera sp. (assembly GCA_043735225.1). Taxonomy (GTDB): domain Bacteria; phylum Pseudomonadota; class Gammaproteobacteria; order Burkholderiales; family Methylophilaceae; genus Methylotenera_A. The sequence goes on from JAYTEL010000009.1 coordinate 2,110, forward strand.
TATTTAGATTTATAACAACTGGCGGATTTTAGATTTTACCGTTAAAAACTGTAAGCCTAATAAAAAAAACCAGCTTTAAGCTGGTTTTTTCAATTCAATTTTTATAACTTAAATTATCAAACTAGATAATTAATTTTAGCAAAAGTGCATTTAATGTTTCTTTTTAGCCTCTGCGCTGTAATGCTCTTGCACCGCGCTCATATCACGGGCGCGCGCCCATTTAATAATCTCTTCTAACGCAGGTGCGCCAATCTCACCCACTTGCGTGTGAATGCCCGCTTGATCGCGAATTACCAATATGCCAGGAATTTGACCTACTTCAAAATATTCACTAATTTCAGGATCAGCCTCGGTATTCACCATGCCAAATACTATGTCAGGATTTGCATTTGAGGCTGCCTCAAATGTTGGCGTAAACAACTTGCAAGGCTCGCACCAAGGCGCCCAAAAATCCACAATCACAAAGTTATTGGCTTCGATAGTTTGCTTAAAATTTGCTTTGGTTAGTTTGATAATTGCCATAACTGTGCCTTTAATGATTCTGAAGATATTATTTTAACAGATGCCTAAACTTTCAATAAGTTTTGTTTTATGCAAAAACAGTTAAAAATCTTGTAGCAATATAACCAAAATGTGCAAAACGCCCATTTGGGCTAATGACTTTTAGTTTAGATCTGCGTATTGTTAATAATAATAATTTGGACAATTTAATGACAATGTTTAACAAAACTTTAGTGCCGTATAAATCCTTTTTAGGATACATACAATCGTTTCGCGCCTTTGCAATTTTTTTGGTGGTGGCGACGCACACAACAGCTGTATTTTCTTGGAATAACAATGATTTAATTTATAGATTATTAGAGCTAATATATAGTAACGGCACAGTATTATTTGTATTTATAGCAGGTTATTTGTTTCAGCATTTGTCATATAAATTCAATATGCGTCAATACTACATCAGTAAATTGAACAATGTGATTACCCCGTATATATTGGTGTCTATTCCAGCAATTTTATTCTTTATCGCTTTTCAACATCGCGAAGTTGTGCTGTGGCATATTTATCAAAAACCTGTGTGGATGCAAATCATTTATTTCTACATAACAGGTGGGCATCTTGCGCCCTTGTGGTTTGTACCAATGATTGCACTATTTTATATAATTGCACCACTGTTAATTAAAGCAGATAAATCCACATGGTTTTACTGCTGTTTACCTGCGTTTTTTTTGGTGTCGCATTATGTAGGCCGTGGCAGTGTTATTAATAACTTTATGCACTTTTTTTTCAGCTTACGTATTTGGTATGTTTTGCAGTCATTATAAAAACAATGTAAATGTTTGGTTATGTAAACGGTATTTTTTAAGCACGATAGCGGCTGTTTACATTGGCTTAATCTATTTCGGGCTTTATAGTGCAGATATTCATTTAGGCAGCTTTATTTATTTTCAAAAGATATTTTTATGTATGCTGGTGTTAGGCATTTTTGTCAAGCTGGCACAAAAAAGCGAAACACGATTAGCGCAAACCATTGCAAATACAAGCTTTGGCGTATTTTTTATTCATTCTTACGTGCTAGGTTTTGCAAAAATAATATCAAATCAAATCAGCCAACTTTACTCTACACATCAAACATTAATTAATGGCGATCCATTTTTGCACTTATTAGCAACGATTATTGTTTTATTTGTCAGCATCAAAATTGTGTTAACAGTTCAATATTTTTTTGATAACAGAAGCCGTTTCTTAATAGGCAGCTAAAAGACAATAAATTGAAAGCGCAACAAAATACTGCTCGTATCAAATTATAAAGTTTGCAAATAAGGCTTTTAAATCGCTTTTCCCCAATCGCCAGCAAAACATACTTCAGTAAGTGGTTTGCGTTTGCGCGATGCCACATCACGTTCATACAGTTCTGTACTAATTAGATTAAGCTGCGCTTGCTCGCCTGCATACCCCACCGCAATCATAGACATTGGCGAAAATTGCGCAGGTATTGTAAAGGCTTCACGCGCTTTGTCTGCATGGTAGCCGCCCATTTGGTGCGTCATCAGCCCCATGTGCGCGGCTTGCAGGCAAATACTAATTGCGGCAGCGCCTGTGTCATATTGCGCAAAACGATTGGATTGCCCATTTACATCTAACACCGTGTTGGCGCAGCCAATTATTAATACTGGGGCATTAATAACCCAGACCTGGTTGCTGGGCATTAGGCAGTCAAAGGCTTTTTGCCAAGCCTCGTTATTGGTGCTTTTATGGCATACAATAAAGCGCCATGGTTGATCGTTATAGCTGGAAGGCGCCCACCGCGCGGCTTCTAGCAATGATAAAATTTGCGCTTGGTTAACTGGCTTGGCTACGTCAAAAGCGCGACTACTCCAACGATTGGCGATTAAATCAGCAATGGGCACTTGCGTAAGAGCTGGCTTATTATGGGCAGAATTTTGCATGATAGCTTTCAATTAAGCGTTCAAAAATGGATAATCGGTGTAGCCTTTTTCAGTACCGCCATAGAATGAGGCTTCATCGGCGGCGTTTAAAGGCGCATCTGTGCGATAACGCTCTACCAAATCTGGGTTGGCTATAAATGGCACGCCAAATGCAATTACATCGGCTTGGCCGCTAGCAATGGCGGCGTTGCCACGCGCTTTGTCATAGCCCAAATTAGCCATATAGGCATTGATAAAGTGTTTGCGTAATGCCACAAAATCAAATGAGCCAGTCTCACCCGCATCACCAATGCCGCCTTCTACCACATGCAAATACGCCAAATTAAATTGGTTTAGGCTTGTCGCCACGTAATTAAACAGCGCTTGCGGGCTGCTGTCCTCAATATCGTTAAATGGGTTGACGGGTGAAAGTCGCACGCCAACTTTGTCGCTACCCGCAACTGCTATCACCGCTTTTGTCACTTCCATCAACAAACGGGTGCGATTTTCAATGCTGCCGCCGTAGTTATCTTCTCGTTTATTGGTGCCATCACGTAAAAATTGATCTAACAAGTAACCATTGGCCGCATGAATTTCCACGCCGTCAAAGCCAGCTTCTAAAGCACAATGGGTTGCATGCACGTAATCTGCAACAATAGCTGGCAACTCACTTGCATCTAAGGCACGCGGCGCAACAAAATCGACCATACCCTCGTAAGTGTACAATTGCCCAGCTGGTTTAATAGCCGATGGCGCCACTGGCAAACCATTATGTGGCAATAAACTGGGGTGAGAAATACGCCCCACATGCCACAGCTGTAATATTATTTTACTGCCTTTGTCATGCACAGCATTCACCACTTGCTTCCAGCCAGCTACTTGGCTCTGTGTATATATGCCAGGCAAAAATGGATAGCCATGCCCCATTGGAGAGATTGGCGTAGCCTCGGTAAT
>JAYTEL010000010.1:0-2797 GCA_043735225.1 Methylotenera sp.
TGATTCACAAAGGCATTAATGCTGATATTGCCAAACCGAACCCCAAAGCAGCATTTACCTTGCCAAATGGGCAAAAACTTAACGCAAAAGATAACGTGGTGACTTATGTTGCCAGAAACTTAGAGCCGTATCGCGGTTTTAATTAGTTGATGCGAGCGCTACCCGAGATTTGTCAACGCCAGCCCAATTGCCACGTTTTAATTGTGGGTGATGATGGGATTAATTACGGCAAAACTGGATGGCAATTTAAGTTAGCGTGAAAACTGCTGCAAGAATCTGATATTAATCAACGCAGTATTGATAATAATCGCGTGCTTTTTTTAGGCAAATTGCCGCATAAAGATTATTTAAGCGTGTTGCAAATATCGTCTGCCTATGTGTATTTAACTGTGCTGTTTGTGCGTTCTTGGTCGATGTTAGAGGCGATGGCTGTGGGCTACGTCGTGATTGCGTCGAACATCGCGCCTGTAATCGAGGTGATTGATAGTGAAAATGGCTTGCTGGTAAATTTTTTCTCGCCCAGTGAAATTGCAAAAAAAGTTGTAGAAATGTTAGAAAAACCTAAAAAATTTGCATTAATGCCACAAAATGCACGTAAAACGGTGATAAGCAACTATGCTATTCAGCAATCATTGCAACAGTATCAACATTTAATACAAACTTTGATTTAAACTAGAATTTGTTATAAAAAGTGTTTTAAAGGAAATACAGTGATTAAATTACAAAAGTTACTTTGTGTGATGTGCGCTTTAATTGCCATGCCAGCGCTGGCAAGCGCAGAAGTTTATAAATGGAAAGACAAGCAGGGCACCATAAGATACAGCGATACGCGGCCGCCATCAAATATTAAGTTGGAATCAATTGATGGCAAACGCGTTTTTAAAGCTAAACCAAGCAATCAAGCGCCGCTATCGCCCGTGGTTAACACCAGTGCCAGCGCAGTTAAAGATGACATGAAAGTAAAAGTGGCTAATCCCAATGGCGCTATTCCTAACGCAGAATATACAGAAGAAACAGCTGCAAAATTGCGCCAAAAAAATGCCGAAATAGAAAAAAACAATAAAAAAGATAAAGAAGCGCAAGCCAAGTTGAATGAAGAAAATTGTAAATCAGCAAAATCAAATTTAGCCAGCTACAGCCAAGGTGGTCGTATTTATAAAATGAATGAAAAAGGCGAGCGTGAGTATATGGATGATGCTGGCTTAAAAGCGGGCGCAGAAAAAGCGCAAAAAGAAGTGACCGAGTATTGTAAAGGTTAAATTTAGCTAATTTAATTTAGCCAAATTAAAGCCAGCTTATTGATTAAGCTGGCTTTTATATTTGGGCTGAATTTTTGTTTGGTATGATTACTTATTGAAGTGTTATTCAATAAGCGTTTAATGTTTATTCCAAAGCTTCACCGCCGCCACCTTTTTTCATGACTTTGCCTTCTTCTGCGCGCTGTTTACGCACCTCTTTAGGGTCAGCAATCAGCGGGCGATAAATCTCCACACGGTCTAAATTACGTAGCGGTGTATCTAGCCGAATAAGTTTACCAAAGATGCCAATTTGATTAACCGTTAAGTCAATTTCGGGAAATTTCGCCAATATACCAGATTTACGTACAGCCGCTTCTGCATTGGCGTCTGGCGCCATTTGCACGGGAACTATCAACTGCTGGTTTGGCAGCGCATAAGCTACTTCTACCATAATATGATGCACCAGATAGTGGTTTTCTTGCTGTTGATTGTTTATATTTTGGTCAGTCAAACTAAATCCTCTTTAAGTAACTTGTCGGCTTGCGTAACAAAACCATCTACAAAGGTGGCCGCAATATGGTTAAACACAGGCGCAATTATTTTCTCTAAAAAACTGTTGGCAAATTCATAGTTAAGTCTAAATTGAATTTTACAGGCATTTTCGCGTAAAGCGATGAATTGCCATTCACCATCTAAATGCTTAAATGGCCCATTTTTAAGATGAATGACCATGCTAGTTGGATAAGTTTTAGTATTTTGCGTAGTAAACTTTTGTTTTAGCCCATGATAATTAATGTGCAATGTGGCGCTGGTGCTAGTTTCAGTGCGCTCAAGTAAATCAACCCCGCCACACCAAGGCAAAAATTTTGGGTAATCTTCCACTGCATCAACTAGTGCATACATTTGTTTGGCAGAATGCATAACCAACACTGTTTTTTCTACTTTATTCATATTTATTCATATTTATTCATAGTGCATTTCTATTCGATTTCAGAGTGAGTTTCTATCGGATTTATAGTGCATTTCTATTGGTATGTCTGACAATAGTCACGTAAAATGCTATTTTAAGTCATAAATACAACAAATATCGCATTATGAGTATTGCTCAAAATAAAAAAGCGTTTTTCGATTATTTTATCGAAGAAAAATTTGAAGCTGGCATCGTCCTAGAAGGCTGGGAAGTCAAAGCTATCCGCGATAATCGTGCCAATTTGAAAGAGGCGTATGTGATTATCCAGCGCGGTGAAATTTACTTAATTGGCTGCCATGTAACGCCGATGGGCGCCGCCTCTACCCACATTCGCCCAGACGCTATTCGCACACGTAAGTTATTGTTACATTTTGAAGAAATCAGTAAATTAATCGAAAAAGTGGATAGGGCAGGTTACACCATTGTGCCGCTTGATATGCATTTTGCAAAAGGCCGCATTAAAATTCAAATTGGCCTTGCCAAAGGCAAAAAGCAACACGATAAACGCGACACCGAAAAAGCCCGCGATTGGGAGCGCGAAAAAGGCCAGATTATGCGAGCGCACAACAAATAATTATTATTTAAAGCA
>JAYTEL010000011.1:0-7302 GCA_043735225.1 Methylotenera sp.
ACGTTTGTTGGTTATGCAGTTATATACACGATATTTCTAAAGCCTGCGACCCCGCTTAATATTGTGATTGGCGGCTTGTCAGGCGCCATGCCACCTGCATTAGGCTGGGCCGCTGTTACTGGCGCAGTATCGGCAGAAGCTTGGGTGTTGGTACTCATCATTTTTGCTTGGACACCACCACATTTTTGGGCGCTCGCCCTGTATCGCCGTGAAGAATACGCAAAATCAGGTTTGCCGATGTTGCCCGTCACGCATGGCGAGGCATACACACTGTTACAAATTTTGCTCTACACCATTATTCTGTCAGTCATCACCTTAATGCCCTATTTAATGCGCATGAGCGGCTTCATTTACTTGGGTGCAGTATTGCTGTTAGATGCTGTATTTATGGCCTATGCCATTGGTTTATATCGCAAATATTCAGACGATTTGGCGCGCAGTATGTTTAAATATTCTATTTTATATTTAACATTGCTATTTGCTGCTTTATTGGTCGATCATTACTGGCTGTTTAGGCTATAAATCAAGCTGGTGCGCCCGTCGCGATTCGAACGCGAGACCTTTGGCTTCGGAAACCAAAACTCAAACCCTGTCAAAGCCTTATTCTACTTGCATCTACCGATTTTGTGCTGTAATCTAGCACAAATCTAGCACACGCAAGTTCAGAAAGGCACTATAAATGGCTTCTTTTCGCAAAATGCCCTCAGGCGAATATCAGGCGATTGTCCGTTTAAAATCAATCAATAAATACAAGGTTTTTAAGCTTAAGTCTGACGCGGTGCGCTGGGCGACAGAGACCGAGAGCGAAATCGAGCGAGGCGTGTTTGTGGACAAAACCAAAGCTGAGAATACTTTACTGAGTGAAGTGTGTGAGCGGTACTCTACTGACGTACTGCCTAAGCTTAAAGGCGCAAAGAGTGACCTTAGCCGAATCAACGTGCTTTGCGATTTAATCGGCAATACACAATTGACACAAATCAACGGCGTATTTTTAGCTAAGCTGCGCGACCAACTTCTAACCACTTATTCACCGCAAACAGTTATCCATTACCTTAACCTAGTCTCTCGCCTTTTCAAGTTCGCGTTAAATGAGCTTGGTCTTCCAATTGCAATGCCCTACATCAAAAAGCCCGCAAGCCCTAAAGGTCGAGAGCAGCGAGTAACCGATGACGAGATTGACGCGCTCATTAAATCAAGTGAATCACCTTCGTTAAAAGTCATTATTGCGTTAGCAATCGAAACTGCTATGCGGCGCGAGGAAATCGCTACATTAAAATGGGCGCAAATTGAGTATCCATTGATTAATCTCGTAGATACTAAAAATGGTGAAGATAGAACTGTGCCTATGAGCAAAAAAGCAGTAGAACTTCTAAAGTCTTTACCAAGAAACATTGACGGCAAAGTTTTTAAAATTACTTCAGACAGCATCACGCAGGCATTTGAACGCGCCCGAGACCGTTGTAATCTAAGCCATATACGGTTTCATGACCTGCGCCACGAAGCCGTCTCAAGACTCTCAAAACGTGTGCCGAACGTGATTGAGCTGGCAGCAATTAGCGGGCATAAAGACCTTCAAACGCTTAAAAGATATTATCACACCGACCCTTTAGAGCTCGCTAAAAAACTAGGATAACTTTTAATTATATAAACTTAAGTCATTATAATATTTTGTTTAAATGTGTTGACAAGTGTTAAATATAGGCGCGTAATGGCATCAGTTGCAGAACAAAGAGTAAAGCGCAACTAACGGGCATTAGATTTTTAGTTATCTAGTAGCATAAAAAAGTTCGGGCAATCTATTAGCCAATCCTCGACAAGCCGCCCAAGCCTGCGAATAAGAAATAGCAGACCTCAAAATAAGTTGTTAATACCAACAACTTAAAAAACCGCCCGAGCCATTAACAAGCGAAGGTAAGGTTCTAATCGCTAGAATGCGAGAAGGGCTTTACATGCAATTGCTCAACATTCAGCAACTCGCTGAAATTATTCACAAATCACCATTATCTATTGGCAACGACGTTACCCGAAATCCCGATTCGTTACCACCTTTTGCACGCATTAGTGGCCGCATTTTATTCGAAAAAAATCTAGTCGATGAATGGGTTAGGTCAAAATTTAATGACCACGCACACCTTAACTCAGTAAACAAGAAACGCGCAGGCCGACCACGCAAAGAAAGTTCGGTGCAACAATGACCGCAACCGCATACCCACATCAAAGCAAATCTGTTGAAAACGTCCTAGACGATGTTTTAGACCTCTTCTTCCATTACACACACGTTAAACCATTACCTAACGACGTCGCTGGCGGAGTAGCCACCGCGCACATCGTTGGCACGCTATGGACAGTTGGAACTTGGTTCGTGGCGGAATGTAACGCATATCCTTACATAATGATTTCAGCGGCTGAGCGTAATTCTGGCAAATCAACCGTGCAGCAATTAATGCGCCACCTTGTCGCCAACCCAGTCAAAGCATCAAATGCGTCACCAGCCGCGATTTACTATGCCTGTTCAGAAATTGTAACTTTGTTAATTGATGAAGCCGACCAGTGGCTGCAAGACCCACAAATGATTGGAATTCTCAATAGCGGATATGAAAGCAGCGGCGCTGTTTTACGCGTTGACGGCGAGGGAAAAAATCGAGCATTAAAGAGCTTTCCAACTTACGGCGCAAAAGCCATCGCGGGTATCGGGGCAGGTGATATTAATATCATGCTGTCAAGTCGATGTGTGACGATGCAGATGGAACGAAAACCAGACCATATCCATAAGCGCGATATTGATAATTTGGACGAAAACCAAGATTACTCGAACGAACTGACTTTAGCCCACAAATCAATCGCCGCCTGCTATAACGATTACGTTGATGATTTTATCAACGCCCGCCCACCAATACCTAATTTTTTGCAAAACAGAAATCGGCAGCTTTGGAAGCCACTATTAAAAATTGCATACTTAGGCGGTCAGCTTTGGTATGAAGCTGCGACAGCGGCCGCAAAAGCGCATTGTGACCAGCAAAAAATAACGTCTGCAAACGAAAATTTGCTTGCTGATATTCAAGAATATTTCTCTGACAAATCTGATGCATTCGTGACATTTTCAGACTTGCTTACCAGCCTTTGTGACGATGCTACAAAACCGTGGGTGGGTTGGAATCGAGGCAAAGCAATCACCGCTCGTCAAATAAGTGAACGGCTCAAAAGTCATGGCATTTTCTCGGTGCACAATTCACGGAAAACCTCTCGCGGTTATCTTCGTGCAGACTTTGAATCGGTTTGGACAATCTATTGCCCGCAAAACGAGAGCGAAGAAAATGACTGGGATGCGTACACACCCGAAAACTCAGTCCGCACAGTCCATAAATCGCTGGAAGCCGCTACAGTGCTTGTATCCAGCGCGGACAAAGAAGTTTTTTCTCAGTCCGCACTCAGTCCGCCCAGTCCGCAATCAGAACCGTATTATTTTGATGATTTTGAACGCAATGTGATGGCTGAAAGTGAGGTGAAAAGTAATGAATGATTACATTAAACATTACAATTTTATTGTTTATAATCAATGACTTGCAATTAATTAAAAGATATGTAATGCTATAAATAGAAAGGAAATAAAAATGAAAACTCAAAAAACTGGAACCGTAATACCAATGTTCGTGGACTGGCTCAAGATGGGTCGGATTGAGCACAACAAGCTTGTCGAACAACAAAGGCTGACCGATGTTGCAAATGAGAAAGAAAAGGAAGAGGACTTGATTGCAGTAGCGAAACTGCCCTTCCCTGAGCGGCAAATTCAATCAATTTTTTTATCGTTTTGGCATATGTCAAATAACGATAAATTAGCGTTAGAAATATTTTATTAGTACAAACTTTAAGGAATCAAAAATGAACAGAGACAAAAATTTACACGCGCAGCAAAAATATCAAAACATGCCCTACGACGAACTCGCAAAGGCTTTCAACTCAGTTGTAGGTGGCTCTGATATTGGCGTCAATGAACGCCAAATTTTAGACTTAATCATGGCCGTGCGCACAACACACGAAGAACTAAAATACTCGTTATTTACCCTTACGCCTGATTATTTTATCGAGCTTTTTGGCGAGCAGGAATACCGCGATTTAGTGGTTTTGCATGAGCAATACGTAGCATGCAAGCTGCCTAACTCAAGTGATTTTGCGTTTTGGTGCGAGCAAGAAAATGAGGTGATAAATGATTAATTATACAAAAAGAGATGAAGACCATAAAAAATGGCTTGATGAGCACTTTTTATATTTTAAACGACTTGGTGACGCGCGCTTTGAGGAGCGTTTAAGGCTTATTGACGACATTATTCGAGAACATAAATTTTGGTTGGGATTTGGCAAAGCCAATGCGTTTGATGCTGAATGCCGAGCATTTTTAAATAAAAAAACCAAGTGCGGCGACAGTGATGATGGTATCGCATTTTCAAATCAGGTTCGCACTTTTTCGCGTAAGTTTTTGATTGATTTTGATTGGTTATTTTTTATCGTTAACTGGCTAAATGTAGGCAGGCCGCCGCAGCCTGATGCTGGTGTAAGCAATGCTGGTGGAGGGGATAAGCCGCGAGCTTTACCAATAATAGAGCCTGATGACGAAGAGCCAAAAGAAGACTTTGAGTTTCCATCAATATGAAACTTTTAACCCAACAAGAAACTGAATTCTCGCCAGATATTTCAGCGATATTCAATGATGATTTTTTTAAATCAATTGGCATCGAACCAGTTCCTATTTTGTTTCTAAAAAAACAAAAAGGGAGCTGGTCTGGGTTTTGTTCTTCTATCGAATTCAGCCAAGAATCTGAGGTTGTTATTGACCGCGAGTTAATCGAGCCTAGCTCTATTCCAATCGTCAATGAGCTCTGGCTTCGTCACGTGTATATACATGAGCTTTGCCATCGATTGTTACCTGATGACGGCCACAGCATACGTTTTTTTGCGCTGAACATAACTTTGCAGTGGCGAGCAAGCGATATTAAAACTGATGCTTATTTTTGGGAACGTTGCAATTTTTATGACATCGGAGACTGCAAAAAGGAAGACCTTAAATATGCAATTCCGCTCGCGCTTGATTTTTGCAATCGTTACTGCCAACTAAAATTATCTGCGAAAGAATTGGCTAAACTTGCCACGTCCGAACTCACGGACGACGCAATTTTAAAATTCAAATATGAGCAAAACGAAAACCCTAAAAACTTGCAGTCTAAAATTTCAGAGCTTGAATCTTCTCTCAAATTTAACTTATTAAAGGGCTTCGCGGCGGGAGGCTTTACTGTTTTGGCCGTTGAGTTTTTTAAATGGCTTTAGCCAAAATAAAAGTGAACGCGACAGCGTTCTCTATTGTTGTTGTTGACTTTGACCTTGAAGTGGTCTTGGTATAGCAAGGAATAGTGAACTGGGGTACAGCCCCATTTCTCATCGCGATAAATCGCTCCCTTGCCCCTTCGGGTTGTCGCTTCGCTCAAATAGAAAACCTTAAACCTTATATAGAAAGTTGTTATTAAAATGAAAACAGAAATATCAAAAATGCTAGACAAGGACAAGCGTGTCTTTGAATATTCACTCATGCTAAATCTTGCAGAACTGGAGCAGCTCGATGAGCTAGCTCGCCAATGCAAAATGAATAAAGCTAGCTACATGCGCGCATTAATATTTAATCGTTTGCCAACCGTTGTGCCGCAAGCCAACATTAAATTAATTGCAGATATTGGCCGCACAGGTGGCAACCTTCACCAAATCGCCCGCGCAATAAATTTCAAAAACTCACCTGATATTCTTGAAATCGAAAACGCAATTAACGAACTTCGCTTAGTGCTGATTGGAGCTAAATCATGAGCGGCCAAAACATTCAAGCAATAATCAATAGCAATATCGGTCGTAGAAAAAGTGCAGACGCAGCAGCCAAAAAATCTGCACGTCTTCAAAGCTCTGGCAACAAAAAACGCAGAACATCAGCAAAGTCCACAGCGCGAAAAGCCGCAGGTCAAAAAGCATTAAAACGTGCAGGCACAGGTTGCATTGTCAAGTCATTTAAAAATCGGGCAGGTTCAAAAGAAACGTTATCGTATTGCAGCGATGATGAAAAAAACGAGCTGGTATTCTCTAATTGCGGCCGTGACAATGCCGCGCAAGAAGCAGCCATGAACGCCGTTGCAAATCTACGCCAAGACTGCATTAAGAACACTGGCCACATTACCATCAGTCTAGGCAAACAAAATTCATTTTCGCCCGAAAAATGGCGTGAGCTTGTTGAGTTCGCTTTAGACGAGCTTGAGATTGACCGTGATAATTTTGCGTCAGTAGCTTACATCCATAAAGACACTAAAAACCCGCACATTCACATCTGCTTCAGCCGTGTTGGTTACGATTCTAAGATTCACGAATCGCACAATATCGGTGACCTTGGTATTAGCACAGCTCAAAAAATCGAGGTGAAATTCGGCTTAATCCTCACGCCAAGAAACGATAACAATCGCGGCAAAAAACCGCCATCACAAGGCATGCTCGAACGTTATCGTCGCACTGGGGAAACGCCTAAGTTGATACTACTTCAAGCCTCAATTGATGCCGCGCTGGAAGGCGCAAAAACAATGGACGAGTTTCAAAATCGACTTCAATTGCTTGGCGTTAATGCACAGTTTAACGTTCAAGAAAAGCACGGCAAGCCCCACGTCAGTGGTTTGACCTATGCATTCAACGACAACAGCTTCAAGGCCAGTGCAAGCGCATTGGGCGCCCGTTATGGTCTCTATTCATTAAAAAAGAAAGGTCTCGTATATGGACCAGCAACAACAGCAATCAACATCGGAAATGCGCCAGTCAGCGAGCCAACAAATAACAGCTCTATTGGCGAAAAAGACGCAAGAGCAAACAATAATGACAATGGACGAGCTGATAACGCTCAACCAATTGTCATTCAAAGTGGCGCAGGAGCTGGTGAAAATGAACTTGCAAGCCAAAGCCTCAATTCAACAGACCGTCGCAAGCTTAGAAGAGCGGCTGAGCGAGCAGCAGAGCAAACACCTGTTAATAATATTGTCGTCAATAGCATTGTCGACCCTGTTGATGATGATAGTGACCTGGCTAAAATAAAGGTTCTACAAACGAAAAACGTAGAAACTTGGAAAGGCGATATGCAAAAAGACGCTCAAGCCGAACACGTTCAAATACAAAAACGCATTAAAGATGCAAATTTATTCGAGCAAGACAGGTACAAACACGATACAAATTTAGCTAACAAATTTAAACACTTGGTCGTCAAAGGCCTTAAGCCAAACGCGAATATCGAAG
>JAYTEL010000012.1:0-7830 GCA_043735225.1 Methylotenera sp.
GGCTTGCTGGCTGATTTACCAGTGGCCAATTGGTGTACAAAACAATATAACCTTAAAAATTTAAAAATTGCGCAGGCGCTTGGTTTCCATTATGAGCTAAGCATTGCTGGTAGAAAAGACTGGCCACAACTGTCTAGCATTTTAGAAAAAGGTTTGGCTTCAATTAGTCAGCAAGAGCGTGATGAAATTTATTTGCGTTGGAATAAAAACTCATTAGAGAAAAACTTTTTTGCTGCCTACGCAAATTGGATAATTTGCAGTTTTTTAATGTTGTCGGGCTTGCTTTTGTTTAGGTTATTTCAATGGGATAACAAATTAAAGCAATCGCTTGAGAAGCGATTTAGTAACGATGGCTTTTTAGAATTACAGCAAAACCAGCATTTATCAGCATCCAAAAAAATCATGCAAACCAACTTGATAGCGTTTATGGTTTTATTGATGATTGTGATAGCTACATTAGTTTATAGCTATATTTATTACAATAAAGGCGAAGATAGTTTTTTAGGCATTATTGAAATTGTAGTGGTGTTAATAGGGTTATTAGGCGGCTTTATTTTAGGCAGTATTTGGCGCAGGTATCAGGCAGATATATCATTTTTTCAATTACAAACCCAAACTAAACAGCGCGTAGCGGCTGAGCAACAACTGTCAGGTATCAATCAGCGCCAAGTAAAGCAGCAGCAAGCATTAGTTGGGCTAACGCGCAGACAATTGCAGCCATGGCAAAATGCTGAAGATATTTACCGCGAGATTGCACAGGCAGCGGCAAAGACGCTAAAAGCAGACAGGGCAAGCGTATGGTTATTTGATGAAAGCAATCAACAACTAAATTGCATGAGCTTATATAGTGCATCTAAAAAGCTGCATACCGTTGCAAAACCGTTACAAGCCAAGTTGCTACCGCAATATTTTAAACACCTGCTGGGGCAGCGCTTTATTGCCGTAAACGATGCTTATTCTAATCCTGCAACCAGTGAGCTCATCGGTAGCTATTTACCCGATAATAATATTGGCGCCATGCTGGATGGCACAATATGGTTAAACGATAAAGTTGTTGGTGTGGTTTGTATTGAGCATATTGGTGGCAAGCGTGATTGGACCTTAGATGAACAAAATTTTGTTGGGTCATTAACTGATTATTGCCGAGTAATAATCGAAACCTGCAAGAGGCGCTCAGCGGAGCAATCGCTTATGCAATTAAGCGCGCGTCAAGAGGCAATAATAGCGCAGAGAACGCAATTACTACGCGAAAGTGAGAGCCGCTATAGCTATGTGATAGAGCATGCGCCTATACCCATTGTCGTGATTGCCAACGATGGCAATATTGTTGATGTTAACCCTGAAGCCTTATTGGCTGGCAAATACAAGCGTGAAGACTTGATTGGCAAAAACTTTATTCAAACAGTGGTGGCAAAAGAGTCACGTAGAAAAGCACTTTTTACCGCCGCACAAACGTTAAAGGGAAAGAAATTTCGCGATGTTGAGCTGATTTTACAATCGACAGACGGTAATAAAGTAGAGTTTTTATGTTCGATTGGTCTAATCCATCGTTCGGAGGAAGACGGAACCGAAAAAATGGTGGCCATTGCACAAAATATTTCACAGCAAAAAGCGTTGCAAAGTAACTTGATTGTAGCGCGTGAGGCGGCCGAATCAGCCGATCGCATTAAATCGATGTTTGTGGCGTCGATGTCGCACGAGCTGCGCACACCGCTCAACTCGATTATCGGCTTTTTGGGTGTGGTGTTGCAAGGCATGTCGGGCGAGCTTAACGTGAAACAAAAAGATCAATTAAGCCGCGCCTATCATTCGGCCAAGCATTTGTTGTCTTTGATATCTGATGTCATTGATATATCAAAAATTGAGGCAGGATTTTTGCAAACTCATATAGAAAAAGTATATTTAAAACAACTATTTAGTGAGGTTGAACATGCGGTTATGCACCTGGCAGAAGCTAAACATTTAGCGCTTGATGTGGATTGTGACGACGATTTGCAGTTGCAAACAGATAGAAAACGGTTATATCAAGTAGTACTAAATGTAGTGAGTAATGCACTTAAATATACTGAACAGGGCGCAGTTAAAGTGACTGCCGCAATTAAAAATGAAATGCTGATTATTGCAGTGGAAGATACGGGTATTGGCATTGCAGAATCTGATATGGACGATTTATTTAAACCGTTTGAACGTATTGAATCAAGATTAAAGGTAAAAACATTAGGCACTGGATTAGGCTTATATTTAACCCGTAAAATATTAGCGCAATTGTTAGGCGGCACCATTGAAGTAAAAAGCGTTTTAGGCGTAGGCAGTACGTTTAGCATTAAAGTGCCTTTGCTAGCACCAGCCAATTTACAAAATGGCGCATCTATTTTAGAAGAACCGCATTTACAATCGCCTAATAAAAAATTGCACACTATGAAACCGCAAAAAGTAAGCCTATTATGACAACAAAAATAAGGGCAGATGGCGCTATGACAACGGCTTTAATTATTGAGGATAACGACAATAATTTAGAGCTGATTCGCTTTATTTTAGAGCGCGCCGGCTATAAAACACGTTTTGCTATGACTGGCCTTGAAGGCGTACAGCAAGCGCTGAGTATTCCGCCCGATTTTGTTATTTTAGATATACAATTGCCTGATATTAATGGATTAGAAGTGCTAAAACGCATCCGCGCCAGCAAAATAGGTAAAGACATTCCAATTATTGCCATGACGTCTTATGCTATGTCGGGCGACCGCGAAAAATTGATTGCGGCAGGCTGCACCAGCTATATAGAAAAACCAATAGACCCCATGTTGGTGATTGGGCAAATAGAGCAAGCTATTCAAAAAAGACAATAATAAAATGAGGGATAAAAAATGAAAATCTTAGTTGCAGAAGATGATGAAAACTCTAGACAATTACTCGAAACGGTATTACTAAGCGAGGGCTTTGAGGTTGTTAGTGTTGAAAATGGACTAAAAGCGTTTGCCCATTTGCAAACCGAAGTGGTTGATCTAATCATATCCGATATCTTAATGCCAGAAATGGATGGCTACGGACTTTGCAGGGCAGTTAAGCAAAATCAAAATTTGCAAAACGTGCCGTTTGTTTTTTATACTGCCACTTATACTTCATCGCAAGATGAGCGATTTGCAATGTCATTAGGCGCAACCAGGTTTTTAATTAAGCCGATGGTGATGACTGATTTACTCAACGTTATTTCGAGCGTATTAAGCGTTGAGCAAAGATCGGGTAGGCCTAAAAACCGCGGCTTATATCGTGGCAATCCGCTTAAGCTAGACAAGCAACACGCCGATCGTGTGCGCTCTAAATTAGATGAAAAACTCATCGAATTACAAGCTGAGAAGCTAAAACTGATTGAAAGCGAAGCGCGCTTTCGTGATTTTGCCGAGGCGTCTGCCGATTGGTTTTGGGAGTCCGACGACCAGTTAAAAATTAATGCACTAACCGGCGGCCCAGCTGGCTTAAACTTTTATAGCCTGACTGATTTGGCCGAAGCTTGCCACAGTCACACATCAAACCAAATGCTTAAAACGCTGCAAACGCACAAACATTTTTCAGATTTTGTCGTACATTTTTCGGACGAACAAGGCAAGCTGGTTTACTTACGCGTTTCTGGTAAACCCATCTTTGCAAATGATGGTAATTTTACGGGTTATCGCGGCGTAGGGCGTGATGTCAGCGAGATGATGACGCTTAATCGCCGTGTCGAATTTTTAGCCTCTCATGACGAGTTAACTGGCTTACCAAACCGTAGTTTATTTAGGCAGCGCTTAGAGCACGCCATTGCAAAAGCCGAGCGTACAGGCGCGCAAGTGCTGTTGCTATTTTTTGATTTAGATCATTTTAAATTGGTTAACGACACGCTAGGCCATGATGCAGGTGATCAGCTACTGATTATGGCAACTAAGCGCATTACCGAAAAAGCGCGTGCAACTGATTCTTTATGCCGCTTGGGTGGGGATGAGTTTGTCATGGTGATGGAAGGCGCATCTCCGCAAGACGGCCACCGATTAGTGCGCGATATTATTTCTGCCTTCTCGACACCGTTTGAAATTCATAAGCAGCGCGTGTATTGCACCACCAGTATTGGGGTGAGCGTTTACCCTGATGACACCACAGACGCGCAAACACTGGTGGTTTATGCCGATTTAGCGATGTACCGCGCTAAACAAAATGGTCGCAACGATTTTGAATTTTATACCAGTAATTTGAATTTTATTGCACACCAATGGCTGGATATGGAAAACGGCATCCGCCATGCGTTTAAAGAAAATCAATTTTTTATTGTGTATCAACCACAAGTAGAAAACGATAAAAATCAACTGGTTGGCATGGAAGTGTTGCTGCGTTGGCGCCACCCTGAGCGCGGTTTGATTCCACCTTTAGAGTTTATTAAGATTGCCGAACAGTCTTCGCTAATCAATCAAATTGGTGATTTTGTATTTGATGCCGCTTGCATGCAAATGCGAGATTGGATGGACAAAGGTTATGAGGTGCCGCGCGTATCGGTGAATATTTCTGCGCGACATTTACGCTCGGATAACCTGGTTAAAATGTTAAGCGCCACTGTCGCCAAGTACGGCGTATCACCAAAATTGTTTTGCATTGAAATTACCGAGCATGCATTGTTAGAAGAAGGCGACACAGTTAAGAAAAACATGCGATTGATTAAAGAGGCAGGTTTTGGCATCTCGTTAGATGATTTTGGTATGGGCCATTCTTCATTATTGTATTTAAAGCGCTGGGCAGTGGATGAGGTAAAAATTGACCGTACATTTGTGGATGGCTTAGTTAGCAGTTCTGAAGATAGAGTCATTGTAAAAGCCATTGTCGCGCTGGGCGATGCGCTAGGCTTACAAATAGTAGGCGAGGGTGTAGAAAACCAAATGCAAGCAGATATTTTAGCCGCTAGCGGTTGTAAAAATGTGCAAGGTTATTTTTACTCGCCGCCAATAGAAGCTAAAGAAATGCAAAGTTGGTTAACGAAACGAAATTAACTAATAAATATTGGCGTGGGTTAATTCTTTAGATTATTTACTTACCCGAAGCCCGCCCAACAAAGCTGCAATAGGCAATTTGCGATTGATGCCGGGCATTGTATTTAAACTGTCAACGCTTAATACGGTTGGCTCATATGGTTTATCAAACCAAGGATCAATTGTAGGCTTACGCGAATGCGGGCGCGGTTTGGCAACATATTTTTCACGATTTATATCTGTTGCTGTGTGGTTTTTAAAGGTGCTTGCTTTTGCAGTAGGATTCGCAGTTTTTTGTGATGTTGGTTCAATATCCGCTTTCACCTTAATCAGCGTTTTTTTGATTAGTTTTTCGATGTTAGCTAGAAATTCTTCTTCAAATTCGCATACCAACGAGATTGCCACACCACTAGCACCCGCGCGGCCTGTACGGCCAATGCGGTGCACATAATCTTCTGGCGCAGATGGAATCTCGTAATTAATCACCATCGGCAAGTCACTTATATCTAAACCACGTGCTGCTACATCAGTTGCCACCAGCACAGTAATTTTGCCCGCTTTAAACGCATCTAGCGCTTCAATACGCTCTTTTTGGCTTTTATCGCCATGAATCGCATCGGCAGCGATGCCTTCTTTTTGCAAAGCGCGGCTAAGCTTGCTGGCAGTGATTTTTGTTTTGGTAAACACAATCACTTGTTTCGCTTCATTTTTAATCAACAATTGCGTTAAAAATGCTTGCTTATCAGATTGTGCAAGTTGATACACTTTTTGCGCTACATTATCGTTAGTTGCGTTGCTACGCGCCACTTCAACTAAAACCGGATTGGTTAAAAAATCATCAGCTAAGCGTTTTATGTCATTTGAAAATGTGGCAGAAAACATCAAATTTTGACGTTGTTTGGGCAGTAACGCTAGAATGCGTTTTAAGTCAGGCATAAAGCCCATATCCAGCATTCTATCGGCTTCATCCAACACCAAAATTTGTACCTGACCAAGGTTGAGCGTTTTTTGCTCTACATGGTCAAGTAAGCGCCCTGGCGTTGCCACTAAAATCTCAATACCCGTTTTTAAATGCGGCGTTTGCGTGCGAATATCTACACCGCCGAATACGACGAGACTTTTCAAAGACGTATGTTTGGCATAAACCTTAAAACTTTCTTCTACTTGAATCGCCAATTCACGCGTGGGCACAAGCACTAGCGCGCGTATGGGGTGTTTGGCAGGTGAAGCGCTGCTGCTTGCAAACGGTAGTAATTTTTGCAAAATAGGTAGGGCAAAAGCTGCCGTTTTACCCGTGCCCGTTTGCGCGCCCGCCATTAAATCCAGCCCTTGCAATGCCAAAGGAATAGCTTTGGCTTGAATCGGCGTTGGCGTGGTGTAGCCGGTATCAACCACCGCTTTTAACAGCGGTGGCGCTAATCCAAGTGCATCAAAACCTAAAGCGTCAGATTGTGTGGCTTCAGTAATCGTTTCTGTCATCATATTTAATTAAGCAAAACTAAGTGGTCTACGCGGTGCAGAATCACCAGTTGTGCGCGCAGCTCTGTCGCCACTTGTTTGAGAATTAACACGTGGGCGCGGGTTACCAAACTTTTCGCCAGTAGCTGGTTTAGAAAAATCACCACGCGGCGCAGCGCGGTTGGCTTCAGTGCGTGCAGGACGAGCATCACCAAAGTTGCCTTCTGATTTGCGTGCAAAAGGCTTAGGTGCAGCGTTTCTATCGTTTGACTTGCCGCCAAAGCTTTTACTTAATTCGCGCGCAAATTGCATATCAGTATCTTTGGTGTAGCTACGGCTGTTGCCGTTCACTTCGCCCGATTCATCACGCGGCATGGGTTTGTTGCTATTCTCTTTGCCAAAACGGTCTGCGTTACGGATAGACCTGTCGCCATAGGCAGGTCTGTCACCAGATGCAGCGCGGTCGCCAAAGCTCGGCTTGTCTGAAAACGAGCGTGCAGGGCGCGCGCCATCGTGCGAGCGCTCTTTGTTGCGGTCGTTAAAACCACCAGAACGTGGGCCGTATGATTTTTCGCCATCGCGACCAGCTGGTTTTTCACCCATGATACGATCGCCAAAACTAACGCGGTTATTATCGCGCGGTTGATAACCACCACGACCACCTGGCGCATGTGAACGTTCGCCACGGTTTGATCGTTCAGAGCCACGACTGCCACCAGATTTACCAGCGCCGTCCATTTTAATCGCACGTTTTGGCTCAAAGCCTTCAATCACAGTCGGCATCATGCCGTTGCCAGTAAATTGCTCAATTTTGCGTAAAATATGTCTATCCATGTTTGATGCGAATGAAATTGCAATGCCACTAGCGCCCGCGCGGCCTGTACGGCCAATACGGTGCACATAATCTTCTGCAAATTTAGGCAAATCGTAATTAATCACATGGCTAATACCTTGCACATCAATGCCGCGCGCGGCTACATCTGTCGCTACTAATACTTTTACATCACCTTGGCGTAATTTTGTTAGCGTGCGGTTACGCGCGCCTTGCGTCATGTCGCCATGCAATGCCGCTGTTTTATGGCCAGCAGCATATAAATCTTCTGCCAATAAATCGGCGTGGCGTTTAGTGCTGGTAAAAATAATGGCTTGATTCATGTCAGGCGCAATTAACAAATGCTCAAGCAATTTGTTTTTGTGCGTCATGTCGTCCACATAATGCAAACGTTGCTCAATATTAGCGTGTTTTTCTTTTTGGCCAGCCACTTGAATTGTTTTTGGATTTTTTAAGATTTGCTTCGCAATACGCGCGATGTCACCATCTAACGTAGCAGAGAATAATAGTGTTTGACGCTCCGCTGTTAATTGGCTGCAAATGCGCTCAACA
>JAYTEL010000013.1:0-15283 GCA_043735225.1 Methylotenera sp.
TGATCTTGGCAAACGCCTTGGCCTAATGCAAATGCCTCTATTGCAGTAGTGCTTACTTCGGTTGCGCCTTTAATGTAACCCACTTTTTCAACGAGCGCATACATTAAGTCATCAATTGGTTTTAGCTTGAATTTAGCAGAAAAGTCCGTGATGGCTTCATCTGCCAAAGTTAATGGTGTATCACGCAAATAAATCATTAATGGCAGCGGTTGCTGCTGCGAGTAATCGTTTACACCCGTTTCTACCTCGCCCACTACCGTTACGCATAACTCGCTATGCGGTGTATTTACGACCAAGGAATGGGTAATGTTACCGAATGCATCTTCAAAAGCATGTAGTTGACTTTGCACTTTAATATCCCAATATTTAACGTGCTGGCCAAAGCCACTTTGTGGGGTGAGTCGCAACTGCTGAATGGTGTAATTAACAGGTGAGCTGTAGACATATTGAGTGTGATGTTCGATAGTTAAACGCATAATTGACTTGTTTTACTTATTTTAGTTGGCATTAATACTTAAAAAAGCACGTTGAATTTCAGTCCCTAATTGATTGTTTGAATCAATAAAGTCGCTTAAAAACTCATGCAAGCCACGCTGAAAAATATCCTGCATTTTGCCGTAACGCAATTTGGCATGTAATTCGCCAGCAAGTCTTCTGCACTCTGTATGACGGTTGCTAGACAGCTGTTCTAGTATTGCATTAATTTCATCTAAACACGCGTGCAATGAACGCGGCATATCGCGCCTTATCACCAGCAACTCAGCCACGCGCCACGGGACGATAGTATCGCTAAATATTTTTTGATACGCTTGAAACGCCGAAACCGAGCGCAGCACCGCGCTCCATTCGTAATAATCTACTGCGCCGCCTACCTCTTCCTCTTCGGGCAATAATAAATGATATTTTACATCCAACAATCGCGCGGTATTATCGGCACGTTCAATAAACGTACCTAAACGCACAAAGCTAAACGCATCATCGCGCAGCATGGTGCCAAAGCACACGCCCCTAAATAAATGTGAACGGGCTTTAACCCAATCGCAAAATTCACGTAAACCATTTTGGGCTAAATCTTGGCCTCTAAATTGATCAAACTCTAGCCATAGTGCGTTAATGTTTTCCCACGTTTCTGAGGTCATGGCGACGCGCACCGCACGTGCGTTTTCACGTGCATTACGTAAGGCGTTGTAAATACTCGACGGATTATTAAAATCCATCGCCAGATAATGAATCATATCAGCCGCATTTATGTCACCAAATTCCGCTTCATATGCTGCAACATTGCCAGATATTTCTAAGGCTGGTAACCAAAGCGCAGCCTCACTTTGTGCGGCGTTTGGCACTAGAGACATGCTGTAAGTCACATCTAGCACGCGCGCCATATTTTCAGCTCGCTCAATATAGCGCGCCATCCAATAAAGATGATCGGCAGTGCGGCTTAACATAGCGCTTCTGCTTTTGTTTTATTAAGAATTTTCGATTCTTTAACTATTGACTCAAGCTCTGTTTGCACACCATTATCTTCTAGCACCCAGGTATCTTTAGTGCCGCCACCTTGCGATGAATTCACCACCAATGAACCTTCTTTTAATGCCACTCGACATAGCGCGCCTGGCACCAAGCTAACTGTTTTGCCTGAAAGCACAAATGGTCGCAAATCGACATGGCGCGGCGCAATACCAGCTTCAACCAGCGTTGGGCAAGTTGATAGTGCCAAGGTAGGTTGGGCAATATAGTTTGCAGGCTTAGATAAAATGCGTATTCTAAACTCTTCAATTTCTTTTTTAGTTGCTGCTGGGCCAACCAACATACCGTAACCACCCGAACCTTGCACCTCTTTCACCACCAACTCGTGCAAGTGCGCTAACGTGTATTGCAAATCGTCTTCTTTGCTTAATTCGTAGGTTGGCACATTTTCTAATATTGGTTCTTCGCTCAAATAAAATTTAATCATTTCGGGCACATAAACGTAAGTGGCTTTGTCATCTGCTACGCCTGTGCCTACTGCGTT
The DNA here is from genome assembly GCA_043735225.1 of Methylotenera sp. Classification (GTDB taxonomy): domain Bacteria; phylum Pseudomonadota; class Gammaproteobacteria; order Burkholderiales; family Methylophilaceae; genus Methylotenera_A. The sequence goes on from JAYTEL010000013.1 coordinate 2,012, forward strand.
CGCCAGAGTTACGCCGCCGTTTCGATAGACCGATAGCAAGCCAGGCACACCCAGCAGTGAATTGGCATTAAACACCAGTGGATCTATGTAATCATCATCGATACGCCGGTAAATTACATCGACTTTTTGCGGCCCTTGAGTGGTGCGCATGTACACAGCATTGTTAAGAACAAATAAGTCTGGACCTTCAACCAGCTCAATACCCATTTGCTGCGCAATAAACGCATGTTCAAAATACGCGCTGTTAGATGCTCCAGGTGATAACAATACAACGGTTGGCTCAAGCACGCCTGGCTGCGCTACGGCACGTAAGTTTTTAAGCAATACTTGCGGGTAGTGGTCGACTGGCGCAATATGATAGCGACGGAACAACTCAGGGAAAAGTCGCATCATCATCTTGCGATCTTCTAACATGTACGACACACCAGATGGCGTGCGCAAATTATCTTCCAACACATAAAATTGCGATTCGCTAGTGCGTACTAAATCAATACCTGCAATATGTGCATAGATTTGGTTGGGCACATCTATTCCAAACATTTCGGGGCGATATTGGCTGTTTGCCAAAATTTTTTCTGGCACGATCCCTGCCTTAATTATTTCTTGGTCGTGATAAATATCGTGCAAAAACATATTGAGCGCACGAACACGCTGTATCGCACCCGCTGACAATTTCGACCACTCGTTTGCAGATATTATTCTGGGAATCACATCAAATGGAATCAGCCGCTCTGCACCGTCTGACTCGCCATACACGTTAAAGGTAATACCCACGCGGCGAAACAACAGCTCCGCTTCTTGGCGTTTACTTTCTAACTGATGATGCGGCACAGTTTTTAACCAATGATCATAAATCGCATAGATTTCGCGTACTTTAATGTCATCAACTTCGCTGGTAACCTCAACCAGTGCAGTTCGCATTTCATCAAAAAATTGGATTGTTTTTTTTGTGCTGATAGCGTTTTGCATAATCAAAACCTTTGAATGAATACAAAGTTAAAAGCAAGACGCGTACCAATACAATATTACTATATTAATCAACTAGTTAAATTTTATAAAATTAGCTGAATAAGTTAAAATGCACCGAAATAGTGCGATAAAGAATATATTACTCAATATTCATCATTTGCTCACGCATTTGTTCAATCAACACTTTTAGCTCCATTGAGATTTGGCTGGTTTCTATTGCCACAGATTTAGAGCCTAGTGTATTGGCTTCGCGGTTCATTTCTTGCATTAAAAAGTCCAGCCGTTTACCCGCCGCTGTGCTAGCGTTTAAAATGCGTTTAACTTCTGCAATATGACTGCTAAGGCGCACCAGTTCTTCATCTACATCAATGCGCTGTGCAAATAAAACAATCTCTTGACGAATGCGTTCATCGTCATTGCTAGCGTGCGCTTCATGCAGTTTGGCGGTGAGTTTTTCTTGGTATTGCTTCACCAAATTTGGCATCATGGGCTTTACTTTTGCCACTAAACTTTCAACCGTTTGCAAGCGCTCTAAAATTATAACTTTTAATTTTTCGCCTTCGCGTGCTTTGGCGGCAATTAATTCGCTTAAAACAGTTGCTAGTGTGCTTTTTAAATCGGCCTCTAGCGCGTCATTGTCAACTGCTTGCGCACGCATCACCCCTGGCATTTGCAAAATTTCCAGCATATTCACTGGCTGCGTGTGCGGGAAATATTGCGCAGCTTCTTTTGCGCTTTCGGCAATTTGCTGTAATACACTGTGATTAAGCATTGGCGCGCTTTCTAGGGCATTGCTTCGCATAATGCTAAAACGACAATCAACTTTGCCGCGCCCTAATTTAGCCTGAATTTGCTCGCGCACACTTGCTTCAAAACACCGTAAATTGTCATCTAACTTTAACTGCAATTCTAGGTAACGGTGATTCACCGAACGTAGCTCAACAATTATCGCGCCGTTAGCAGTGTTGTATTCTTGCGACGCATAACCTGTCATGCTCAATATCATAGCTGGCTTTCTTAAAGTAATTGTTGATGATTGTAGCAAATACCTATGATTATATAAGGATTCTATGAGAGAATATTCTAAATAAGCATCAATTAAGCTAACCAATTCATTTAACCAATTTATTTAATCAATTCATTTAATCAATGGCAATCAGTAAAAATCTACCGCTACCTATCGGCTACCTATTACAAGACTACATCATTACTAAAGTCTTGAGTACAGGCGGCTTTAGCTTTGTTTATTTAGCGCAAGATTTAAACAAAGAGGTTGTTGCCATTAAAGAATATATGCCCACCGGCCTAGCATTACGCGAAGAAGGCGCAACCGTACTGTTAAATTCTGACGATGACGCTGCAACGTTTAAGCACGGCTTAAAATGTTTTTTTGAAGAAGGCTTAGCGCTGGCCAAGATTGATCATCACAACATTGTGCGGGTGACCAATTTTTTTAGAGAAAACAACACGGTTTATATGGTGATGCAGTATGAGCGCGGTAAATCGCTACAAGATTACATATTAAGCCAAGCAGAACCCGTCAACGAAAATTTTGTGCGCCGCGTATTTAGCGAGCTGCTAAATGGCTTGCGCGAGGTGCATACGCAAAAACTGCTGCATTTAGATATTAAGCCTGCCAATAATTATATTCGCCTTGATGGCTCACCCGTGTTGCTCGATTTTGGCTCCGCGCGGCAAACCCTGACCCAAGTGCAATCAAAATTATCGCCCAGCTATACGCCAGGTTTTGCACCACCCGAGCAGTATTTTGAGCGCAAACAATTAGGCCCATGGAGCGATATATACAGCGTTGGCGCAAGCATGTATTCTTGCTTGGTGCGCTCGGCGCCCATTGCGGCTAATCTACGTGTAAAAGATGATTATTTAGCGCCTGCAGTTAAAGTGGGCAAAAGTATTTATACGCAAGAATTGTTGACGATTATTGATAATTGTTTAAAACTGGATTACATGGCAAGACCGCAAAGTGTTTTTTCACTGCAAAAAGCCTTACTGATTAACGTGCCGCCTTTAGTTGAAAGGCGCAGTTTAGCCAGAAAATTAAAAGATGTGCTTAATAAGCCGTTATGATTAAAGTGCTATTAATTGCTCTGCGTAATTTTAAAAATAATTAATATTTATCAATAAAAAAATGTTGAAACGTGCTTTTAAAACACCATGCAAACACCATGAAAATACCATGCAAACACGATGAAATTTAGACCATGAAATTCACTATATTTCAAAATAGTCGCCAAGGGCCAAGGCCGTATAACCAAGATCGCTTAGCTTATTCATATAGCAAAGACGCGTTATTGTTAGTGTTGGCAGATGGCATGGGCGGACACCGTAACGGAGAAATTGCAGCGCAATTGGCGATTAAAACGCTCACAGACGCGTTTCAGCGTTTAGCCGTGCCCACATTAAGTAGCCCTGCCAAATTTTTAATTGATCATATTCAGCAAGTGCACGATATGATTGAAAACGTTACGCAAGATCAAGAGCTAATTGAATCGCCGCGCACCACCATTGTGGCGGCCATTATTCAGCGCGGCTATTTATATTGCGCACATGTGGGCGATTCGCGGCTGTATCATTTTAGAAACAATCACTTGCTATTTCGCACCGAAGATCATTCCGTCGTACAATCGTTATACAAAAAAGGCATGATTACTAAAGAAGAAATGGCGACGCATCCTTATAAAAATAAAATTTATAATTGTTTAGGCGGTGAAACGCCGCCGCAAATTGATTTATCCGATAGGCACGAGCTAGCTGAGGGCGATACAGTTTTATTGTGCACCGACGGTGTGTGGGGCGTGATTAGCGATGCGCAAATGAAAGAAATCATTCATCATAATATGTCCATTGTGAGCGCCACCACCGAGCTGATGGAAGCCGCCGAATTTGCCAGTGACGATAAAGGCGACAATATGAGCGCAATTGGCGTGCAATGGGGCGACCGCGATTTAAGCCAATCTATTGTTTCGACACAGCTAATGCCCTTAGGTGAAACCACCACAATTATGAACCCCGTTACCCAGCAAAGTAGGGATGAAGGCGCTGACCCACTTGAATTATCGGATGATGATATTGAAAATACCATTAACGCCATTCAAAACGCCCTAAACAAAACGCAGCAAAAACCCAAAATTTAGCGCCATTTACAGCCTTAAGTTAAGCCTGCAGACTTCTAAAACCGCTGCTTATAAAACTGTCGTATTTAAAATTACAGCATTTTAAAACCAGCGCTTCTTAAAACCAGAGCATTTTAAAATCATTGCATTTTAAGCTTGGCTTATAATAGCGTTTTTCAATGTAAAGCTAATGCTATGTCAACATCTAATTTAATCGCTGGCCGCCCCAGCAAACGCGCCAATAACCAATTGCGCCGCGTTGAAATTATCCGCCATTACACCAAACATGCCGAAGGCTCCGTGCTAGTTAAATATGGCGATACACACGTGTTATGCACGGCAAGTGTAGAAGAAAAAGTACCCGGATTTTTAAAAGGTAAAGGCCAAGGTTGGGTTACGGCAGAATATGGCATGCTGCCGCGCAGCACTGGCAGCCGCATGGATAGAGAAGCGGCGCGCGGCAAGCAAAGTGGCCGTACGCAAGAAATTCAACGTTTAATTGGCCGCAGCTTACGCGCAATTATTGATTTAGAAAAGTTGGGCGAGCGCAGTATTCAGATTGATTGTGACGTGATTCAAGCCGATGGTGGCACGCGCACCGCGGCCATTACAGGCGCTTATGTGGCTTTACATGATGCTATTGCTACACTATTAAAAAGTGGCAAAATAACTGAAAATCCGCTTAAACAAGCCGTTGCCGCCATTTCTGTAGGCATTTACAAAGGCACGCCAGTGCTAGATTTAGATTATATTGAAGACAGTGATTGCGATACCGATATGAACGTAGTGATGACGGCGGATGGCGGCTTTGTGGAGATTCAAGGCACCGCAGAAGGCGAGCCATTTATGCGAGATGCCATGAACGGCATGCTAGATTTGGCCGCCAGCGGCATCGCCGATTTGTTTAAAAAACAGCAATCCGCTTTAAGCCAAAAATAATTTAATGCCATGATTAAAAAATTAGTCATCGCGAGTGGTAATGCAGGTAAATTGCTAGAGATTGAAGCATTGCTTGCGCCTTTAAAAATCGAGGTTTTGCCGCAATCGGCATTTAACGTAAGCGAGGCCGCCGAACCGTATTTAACCTTTATAGAAAACGCTTTAGCAAAAGCGCGCCATGCGAGCTTTGCAACAAACTTGCCCGCGCTGTCTGATGATTCTGGGCTGTGTTTAGATGCCTTGGATGGCGCACCAGGCGTGCATTCAGCTTACTTTGCTGGCTTGCCAAAAAGTGACGCCAACAACAATGCACACCTACTTAAAATTTTAAAGCAACATGAAAACCGCTTTGCACATTATTATTGTTGCATGGTGCTGGTGCGTAATGCTAACGACCCTCAACCGCTAATTGCAGAAGGCGTTTGGGCGGGCCAAATACTCAAAAAACCGCGTGGCAGCTTTGGTTTTGGCTACGACCCAATTTTTATGGATAACATTACTGGGCAATCAGCCGCCGAATTATCGCCCGAGCTTAAAAATAAACTCAGCCATCGCGGCCATGCTTTACGTAAAATGTTACATTTATTAGAGCGCCTAGATTAGATACTTAGCATGAAAAAACCCTTACCCACTTGGCTGCGTGATGACAATAGTATTGTCGCCTGCACCGAAAAAATTAAAGTGATGCAAGAAAACTTTGATGAAATTCAGCAGCTTATGCAAGACGCTTTTGAAGACGGCGTGCTGATGGAAGTGAACGAGGCGCAAATGCGCGAAACTTTGTTAATCATCGTGGATTCACTTGTAAATCCATATGTAGCAAAAAAATAACGGTAATAACTTTTTAAACTGCGTTGACACCAAAATTTTGTTAATGAAAATTATTCCTATAAGCGCCGAAGCCAGTTTTAATGCACCCCTCAAGCCAATTAATCATTGCGCACCCATTTTGGGCGATGCAACCCTATCTGGCCTAAAAAATCCGCCGCCGTTATCGTTATATATTCATATTCCTTGGTGCGTTAAAAAGTGTCCGTATTGTGATTTTAATTCGCATGAATCGCGCTTTAAAAATCAGGCCCAAGAGATTCCTGAAAAGCGTTATGTGGCGGCGCTAATAGCCGATTTAGAACAATCTGTGCCACGTGTGTATGGGCGAAAAATTAAGAGCGTATTTTTTGGCGGCGGTACGCCTAGCTTGTTTTCGGTGGATGCTATTAACGAGATTTTAAGTGCGGTGCGTATGCTCACGCCACTGGAATATGGCGCAGAAGTGACGCTAGAAGCCAATCCTGGAACGGTCGACACCAATCATTTTGCGGGTTACAAACAAGCGGGTGTCAATCGTATATCACTTGGCATTCAAAGTTTTAATGCAGATTATTTAAAGGCTTTAGGCCGCATTCACGACGCCAAACAAGCAATTAGTGCGGCAGAGCTGGCGCTAAAAACGTTTGAGCGGGTCAATTTGGATGTAATGTACGGGCTGCCGAATCAAACGCTAGAACACGCGCTACAAGACGCAAGGCAAGCAATCGCCCTTAACCCAGACCATTTATCGTTTTATCATTTAACCTTAGAGCCAAACACACCGTTTTACCGATCGCCGCCTAGCTTGCCGTCTGACGACGTAAGCGCTGATATGCAAGAACAAATTGAGGCCATGTTAGCGCAGAATAGTTACGCGCATTATGAAACTTCCGCATTTTGCAAATCCAAAAGTGAGGCGCGCCACAACCTAAATTATTGGCAGTTTGGCGATTATTTGGGCATTGGTGCGGGTGCACATTCTAAGTTAAGTTATTTTGACAAAATAACCCGCGAAACGCGTCACAAAAACCCAAAAGCGTTTATGGAAAATGTTGAAAACGCGAGCGAACAAAATAATGGCGCTGTGGATAATACTTGGACGATTAAACAAGCTGATTTAGCGTTTGAATTTATGATGAACGCGCTGCGATTAACGGGCGGATTTGATACCAAGTTATTTGTCGAGCGTACAGGCATGCCCTGGCAGACAGTGGCTATGCGGGTTGCAGAGGCAATAAAAAAAGGGTTGATTGTGCAAAATGACAATAAAATTACGCCGACGATTCTAGGTCAGCGCTATTTAAATGATTTACTCGCGCTGTTTTTAGATGACTAAAAGCATTAATTTAAATCTTTGCGGATATCCAACATCGCAACCAGCAGTAATACTTCATTTAACACTGCTTTGCCAAAACCTGTTCTATCGCCGCCGCGATTATCGTTTATAAGTCCGCGCAAATAAACGGTGGCTAATTCTCCGGGCCACACACTGCATAATTTTTCTACAATGTGCGGAAACTCTTCTAAGCTTTGCGGCACCACAATTGAAATTTCTGTTTCATACCAAACTGGCGTCATCACATTGTATATATTGTGTAACCCTTTTGCGTAAGCCTCAAAATCATCTTTTAAATTGAGTTTTCTAAAAATTTCTAACAGATACAACCAATGGTTAATTGATGCTTTTGGCTGCGATTCAATCATTAATTTAAGGTGCGCAATCGCATCTTGGTGGCGATTAATGCTCATTAGCAGTTTTGCTTCTGATAAGGTTGAATCTAAACGCGCTTCTACTGCTTTTGCCGCTTGCACCTGTTGTTTAGCTTCTGGCGTATTGTCAAGCTCTGGCAATTTTGGTTTTAAATAGCCGCCAAAATCAACGATGGTTTCTTGTAAAGTGGCTTGCATAGAAGTAGCCACAAAACTCATTTTTTCAAACATGCGTTCACGATATTTTTTTAGTAAAAACGCTGCTAAAACTAGTAACGTGCCTAGCGCTAACGCAATTTTTGCTAAATCTGAATTTAAATAATTGAGCAGATTATTCGATGCTTGCGCTGGTTCAATCATTGTTGCCGTCGCGTTGGCCGCTGACTGTTGATTTAAGTTTTTAAACACTTTTTTGCTTGTGCTTGCATTTGCAACGCTATCAGCGTTAGCAGAATTAAGCCCGCTTGTAACGGCTGCAACATTGTTGGCCCCATTGGCTTTATTGGTGGCAACTGTTGTGGAAACTGTAGTGGCAATATTGGCATGATTAGCAGTCGCCGCAATGTCCGTACTTAGACTAGTATTGGGTTTATTGTCTGCATTAATGGCTACAGTTTCACCTGCTGGCTGGCTTAAGGTTTTTTCCCATACTAAAGTTAAGCTGTTTAGTTTTGTTTCTAAAAAAACAATTTTTTGTTTAAGTATGGCAAGCTGTTGCTTCAGCAATTCATTTTTACTCACCCAAAACTCGTACTCTTCTTTAAATTTAACAGGTACTTTGTTAAGCAAAGATTCAAAATCCGTAGTGATTTGTAATCGACTCAAACGGGGTTTTCGTGCGGTAGCTTGTTTTGGCTGCATTTGTTTTGAAAGCGATTTTAATGCTGGCACCACCAATAAGGTAGGCTCGCTAAAACGAGACGCCGCGCTTAAATGTGGATGTTTTTCGCTGTTATTTTGCAATGTTTTGCGTATAAATAGCCGTTGCATCACCACATTTTTAGGGTAAAACAAACGCGCAACCTCGTTTAGGCTTTCGCCTGGCAACATCGGCCAAGTCATATTATTGCTTTCTTGCGCCGATTGTAGATCGTTATCTATAACCTGCGAATCAGCGGTTTGCGCCCAAACATTGCCGCCCAATATTAGCGCAAGCATGGTCATTAAAAATAATGTTAGTTTCATTATTAACCTGTTAACTTACCAATTTTCGTGCACGCGAAATGGCTTGTTTAACTTGGTTTGGCGCAGTGCCGCCAATATGATTGCGGCTTGCCAGCGAGCCTTCTAGTGTCAACACTTGATAGACATCTTCGCCAATCATGTGGCTAAATTTTTGTAATGCTTCTAATGGTAAATCGGCCAAATCGCAGCCTTGCTGTACGCCGTGCTTAACTGCCAACGCAACCACCTCATGCGCATCACGAAAAGTCATGCCCTTTTTTACTAAATAATCTGCTAAATCAGTCGCCGTGGCATAACCTTCTAGCGCAGCTTGGCGCATATTGGCTGTATTCACCGTAATGCCGCGCAGCATATCGGCATAGATTTTTAGCGTCATAAGCAGCGTATCAGCTGTATCAAACAGCGGCTCTTTATCTTCTTGATTGTCTTTGTTATAAGCCAGCGGCTGGCCTTTCATTAAGGTGAGTAAACCCATTAAATGTCCGTACACACGGCCTGTTTTACCGCGCACTAGCTCTGGAACATCAGGGTTCTTTTTTTGCGGCATAATTGATGAGCCCGTACAAAATCGGTCGGCAATATCAATAAAAGCGAATCGCGGACTAGACCACAAAATGAGTTCTTCTGAAAAACGTGATAGATGCATCATTAGCACAGAGGCAGCAGCGGTAAACTCGATGGCAAAATCGCGATCAGAAACGGCGTCAAGCGAGTTTTCACATACGCCATCAAAACCTAAGTTTTTGGCAACCATTTCGCGGTTGATTGGATAGCTGGTGCCAGCCAGCGCGGCCGCGCCAAGCGGCAGTTTGTTAATGCGTCGACGCGCATCGCTAAAGCGCTCTGCGTCGCGTTTTAGCATCTCAAAATACGCCATTAAGTGATGGCCAAAGGTGATTGGCTGTGCCACTTGCAAATGCGTAAAGCCAGGCATAATAGTTTCTGCGTGGGTTTGGGCCAAATCCAACACTGAGATTTGTAAATTTTTAATGCTCAGCAAAACATTATCTGCCGCTCCGCGAAGCCACAGGCGAATATCGGTAGCAACCTGGTCATTTCTTGATCGGCCCGTGTGCAAGCGCTTTCCGGCATCGCCAATTTTATCGGTTAAGCGTTTTTCAATATTTAAATGTACATCTTCTAAATCCAGCAACCATTCAAACGTGCCTACCTGTATTTCGGCTAAAATTTCAGTCAAACCTTGCTCGATTTTACTCACATCATCATTTGAGATAATGCCTTGCGCGCCCAGCATGCGTGCATGCGCGATGGACCCAGCAATATCAACCTCGGCCAATCGTTTATCAAAGTCAACAGACGCTGTATATTGTTTAACCAATGCGGCTACGGGTTCGTTAAAGCGCCCAGACCAAGCTTGCGCTTTTTGATTTAACGACGATTGTTTATGTTTAGCGTTGTCTTGCAATTAATTTGTGCCCTTTTGAATTTTTGCTTTTTTTGTAGTATAAATATTTAAGCTAAAAGTGAAAAACCCTATATAAATAATATAGTTATAGTAATATATTAACAAACATTTTAACTAAAAACTACTGTGCGCAAAAATAGTCGCTTACCTAATCTGCAAAATCTTGGCATTCATTTGCGAATTTTGCTTATTGTAAATCTGCTGGCGGTGATGGCCGCGATTTTGCTCAGCCGCCAGTTGAATGATTTTTTACCTTTATTGGCGCAGTTGTCTGCGCTGGTGCAGCCCATTATTTTACTAAGCATGCTCGGTTTATATGTATTGCATTCTTTGTTAAAAAAACTTCACTATTGGCAAGGTGTTGCGGCAATTTTTATTGTTGAAATTAGCATTACTTATCTAGTTTTTTCTTTTGTGGGGTATTATTTTTCACTCGATAAACCGACTGAAATGCTGCGCCCTTGCTTGCTTACCGCCATTGTTACTGGCATTGTGCTGTATTATTTTTTTCTGCAAGAGCGCGCGTATTCGCCCGCCATTGCCGAGGCACGTTTGCAAGCTTTGCAAGCGCGCATTAGGCCACATTTTTTATTTAACAGCATAAATGCAGTACTGTCGCTGATTCGCAGCCAACCCAAACGCGCCGAAACCGCGCTAGAAGATATGGCTGATTTATTTAGAGTGTTGATGAGCGAAAACAGAGATTTGGTTCCGCTGGCGCAAGAAATTGCTTTGTGTCATCAATATTTAGATTTAGAAAAATTGCGTCTGGAAGAACGCCTAAAAATCACTTGGCAAATTAGCGATATGCCGTCGGCGGCAATGATTCCACCACTAATTTTGCAGCCCTTGTTAGAAAACGCGGTGTATCACGGCATTGAACCAATGCCTGAAGGCGGCGAAATTATCGTTAAAATTTATACAAAAGTAAAAGAGCTGCACATTAGCATTAGCAATCCGTACGCGCCGCAAAATAATCATCACACAGGCAATAAAATGGCGCTTAAAAATATTAAAGAACGCCTACAATTGCATTTTGATTTAGAAAGCTCGTTAAAAAGTGAGGCCAAAAATAATCGTTATGAAGTACATATCCGCATTCCGTTTGGAAGCTAGCTTTTAGAATCTTACATTATGTCTCTTAAGATTCTAATTGCCGATGACGAAGCGCCAGCGCGTAATCGCATGCGTGATTTATTGGCAGAAATTGACCACGTAGCTATTGTAGCCGAAGCCAAAAATGGAATCGAGGCGATTGATTTAGCGCTAGAAACCAAGCCAGACTTGATGCTGCTGGATATTCGTATGCCGGTGATGGACGGGATTGAAGCGGCGCAACATGCCCAAAAATTGCAGCCCCGGCCACAGGTTATTTTCACCACCGCGTTTGATGTTTATGCCATTAAAGCCTTTGATTTAAACGCGATAGATTACTTGCTAAAACCCATTCGGCAAGAGCGCCTGCAAGCCGCCATTAATAAGGCACATGCCTTGCAACCCAATCAAATAGAGGCTTCTAAGCCATTACAAGACATCTTTAAAAAATCGCGCAGCCATTTAAGCATTCACGAACGTGGGCGCGTGTTGTTAGTGCCAATAGAAACAATTATTTATTTGCGCGCCGAGCTGAAATACATCACGGTGCGCACGGTTGAACGTGAATATTTAATTGAAGAATCGCTTACGCATTTAGAAGTGGAATTTGGCGAGCGCTTTATCCGCTTGCACCGCAATTGTTTAGTTGCGCCGAGCTTTATTGCGGGCTTTGAGAAGCGGTTTAACGCTGAAAACGAACAACAATGGGTTGCCTTGCTTAAGGGCACCCTTGAAACAGTGGCAATTAGCCGCCGTCAACAGCACTTGGTGCGCCAAGCTTAAAAAACCGTCATTCCCACGCTAGCGGTTATGTAGGAGCGCAATTTATTGCGCGAACGGTTTCGCTCACACTAAAAGTCCGTTCGCGATTTAAAAATCGCTCCTACAATATTTATTTGTTTTTATTGCGCTCAAGGTCTTCAATGACTTTAGCAGCCCAATCTTTGCCGCCCAAGCCAAATGCAATTGCCAGTGCCAAAAAGAACGCGCCAAACACAATCACAAATAAAGAGTTAATCAGCTGCATGCCAATGCCCAGCTGTTCTAGCGCCACAAATATCGCTAAAATTTGAATACCGTACTCAGCAGACGTGCTAACCGCAAGTGCATGACTAAACTTGATACTGTACAGCCAAGCGAATACAAGGCGATTTACAAAGCGCGCCAACAGCGTACCAAAAATTACCACTAAAATCGCCACAATAATATGAGGCAAATAGCTGGCCAATTGTTGCAACAGCCCTGCAACTTCACTTAAACCGAGCGAATTTGCGCCTGTAATAATAAACAGAATGATTACTAGCCAATACACCACTTGGCTGATGATGCCACTTAAAGTTAGATTAAAATTACCGTGGCTCATAAAAGCTTCTAAACCCGATTTTTGTGCAAATTTATCAAATTGGGCAAGCTCTAGGCCGCGTTTTACCGCTTTTCGAATTAATTTTGCGACTAGCCAGCCCACAAATAAAATCACAATTACCGCCAATAATCTAGGCACAAAATGCACCAGTTGCAGCCAAAATTGATTTAAAGAATCGATAAAAATATCCAGTTGATCTTGCATAAATTCTCCTCATACCATATATAAAACAATGGGTTGACTAAAAATTAATCAATTATTTTTAAAATTAAAAACTGAATTAAGTCTTGCATTTAACTTTAACACAACTTTAGCTTAACGTATAAATGCGTCCTATTTTGTAACAGTTTGTAAACTAGCAGTTATGCTAAAATTAATGTTATGACCACCCTCTCGCAACTAATTAAGCCAAAAAAACTCGTGATTGCTTCGCGCGAAAGTGCGCTGGCCATGTGGCAAGCCTTGCATATTCAAGCGCGTTTACGCGCGCTTTACCCTAATTGTGATGTGCAAATTTTAGGTATGACTACAACTGGCGACCAAATTTTAGACTCGCCTTTATCTCGAATTGGCGGCAAAGGTTTATTTGTAAAAGAGCTAGAAATGGCGCTGGCTGATGGTAGCGCCGATTTAGCTGTACA
>JAYTEL010000014.1:0-8023 GCA_043735225.1 Methylotenera sp.
AAGGCGGGTTTGACTGGATTCTCAGTATCCAACTTAAATATTCCAAACTTTGTACAGCCTTGGGAAACCAACTCAGGTGAGCATGGTTACGGTAAACCAAGTCGTATTTCCACGCCTTTACAAATTATGCTCGATGGCCCGCTTGGCGGCGCGGCATATAACAATGAATTTGGCCGGCCAAATATTGCGGGGTATTTCCGTACTTTTGAATTAGAAACCAACGGCGCAGAGGGAAAAGCTGAAGTGCGCGGCTATCATAAGCCAATTATGTTGGCTGGCGGCGTGGGTAATATCTCGGCGAATCATTCATTAAAAAGTGTGATTCCTGCAGGTGCGGCCTTAATTCAATTGGGCGGCCCAGCCATGTTGATTGGGCTTGGTGGTAGTGCTGCCAGTAGCATGGATACTGGCGCTAACACCGAAAACCTCGATTTTGATTCGGTGCAACGCGGCAACCCAGAATTGCAACGCCGCGCGCAAGAAGTGATTGACGCTTGCTGGCAAATGGGCGACAAAAACCCGATTGTGAGCATTCACGACGTGGGCGCAGGCGGTATTTCAAATGCCTTTCCCGAGTTAGTCAACGACGCCAAAGTAGGCGCGATTTTTAACTTGCGCGATGTGCATAATGAAGAGCTTGGCATGAGCCCGCGCGAGTTATGGAGCAACGAAGCGCAAGAACGTTATGTGATGGCAGTTTTAAAAGAAGACTTACCAAAATTTAAAGAAATATGCGAGCGTGAGCGCTGCCCATTTGCCGTTGTTGGCTACGCAACTGAAGAGCGCCATTTAACGGTTAAAGACGCCCATTTTGACAACAAACCTGTAGACATGGATTTAAGCGTTTTACTCGGCAAACCGCCCAAAATGACGCGTGACGTAAAAAGTGTCGCCAAAAAATTAATCGCTTTTGATACCAGTAAAATTGACCTTAAAGATGCCGTTGCCCGTGTATTAAGGCTGCCAGGCGTGGCCGATAAAACGTTTCTCATTACCATTGGCGACCGCTCAGTTACTGGACTAATCGCGCGCGACCAAATGGTAGGGCCGTGGCAAGTGCCAGTGTCTGACGTGGCAGTGACGCTTGCTGGCTATGAAACTAACGTGGGCGAAGCATTTGCGATTGGTGAACGCGCGCCGCTGGCACTGATTAACGCGCCAGCATCAGGCCGCATGGCAATTGGCGAGGCAATAACTAACATTGCCGCCGCGTGCATTGATGATATTTCAAACTTAAAGCTATCTGCCAATTGGATGGCGCCTGCAGGCCATGCAGGCGAAGACGCAGCGTTATTTGCTACGGTAAAAGCAGTTGGAATGGAGTTATGCCCTACTTTAGGAATCTCGATTCCTGTTGGCAAAGATTCGATGAGCATGAAAACGGTTTGGAGTGACTTTTCATCTGATTCTTTGGGCCAAGAAAAATTTGTGACGTCGCCCATTTCACTCGTGGTAACCGCATTTGCCAACACTTTAGACGCGCGCAAAACACTTACGCCACAACTGCATACAAACGTTGAATCTCAACTTATTTTAATTGATTTAGGCAATGGCAAAAATCGTATGGGCGGCTCATCGCTGGCGCAAGTGTATGGCCAAATTGGCGATAGCGCACCGGACGTCGATAATCCAAACCAATTAAAAATATTTTTTGCAGAAATCCAGCGCTTAAATCATGAAAATAAAATTCTTGCTTATCACGACAGAAGTGATGGCGGCTTGTTTACCACTTTAGTTGAAATGGCTTTTGCTGGCCGCTGCGGCTTAGATATTGACCTTGCAGAATTAAGCTTAACTAATGCTAGTGCAGATGTTGCCAGCATGCTGTTTAATGAAGAGCTGGGCGCGGTGATTCAAGTGGATGAACGCAGCGCAGATGCTACTTATATTGCGCTTAATAACGCAGGTTTGCGTGCGCACAAAATTGGCACGGTCACCAATAAAAATGAAATTAATATCGGCAATAATTGCAAGCTTGCATTCGCTGATTCACGCGTTAATTTACACCGCATGTGGTCTGAAACCACCTTTCACATGCAAAGTCTGCGCGATAATCCAATCTGCGCGCAACAAGAATATGACCGCATTTTAAACACAGCCGATAGCGGCTTGCACGTGCATACCACGTTTGATATCAATGATAATGTAGGTATTAATTCTAGTGCACCATACTTAAATCTCGCCCGCCCCAAAATGGCCATTTTGCGCGAGCAAGGCGTGAATGGGCAAGTGGAAATGGCAGCCGCATTTGATCGCGCAGGTTTTGCAACATTTGATGTGCACATGAGTGACGTGATTGCAGGCCGCGTAACGCTTAAAGATTTTGCAGGTTTGGTGGCATGCGGCGGCTTTAGTTATGGTGATGTATTGGGTGCGGGCGAAGGTTGGGCAAAATCTATTTTATTCAATACCCGCGCCTTTGAAGAGTTTAGTGCGTTTTTTAATCGCAGCGATTCATTTGCTCTCGGCGTTTGTAATGGCTGCCAAATGATGAGTAATTTGCATTCAATCATCCCTAATTCAGCGCATTGGCCGCACTTTATTAAAAATAAATCAGAGCAATTTGAAGCGCGTTTTGCAATGGTAGAAGTACTAGAATCACCATCATTATTTTTTAACGGTATGGCTGGCAGCCGCATGCCTATTGCGGTTGCGCATGGTGAGGGCTATACGGAATTTAATTCGAAAACCGCGGTCAATGACGTGGTTGATAAAATATTGGCTCAACAATTGGCAACGTTGCGATTTATTGAAACCAATAATCACACGTCAACGCCAACAGAGGTGTATCCGTTTAATCCAAACGGTTCGCCGCAGGGTTTAACAGGTTTTACTACCACAGACGGGCGGTTTAGTATTATGATGCCGCATCCTGAACGGGTATTTAGAACTGTGCAGCATTCTTGGCGGCCAAGTAACTGGCAACAAGATGATGCACCGTGGATGCGGATGTTTCGTAATGCAAGGAAATTTATCGCATAAGCTTAATTTTTAAGTAGCGATTTTTAAATAAGGAAGAAGTATGAAGCTATTAAAAGCACTATTTGCAGTTTTGGCCTTAACAATTTCGTTTAATAGCCTTGCGCTAACAGACGATGAATCACTGGAATATAGTGATGCGCTTACCGAAGGCAAATTAAAAATAGTTGAAAAATTTGTAAAACAAGAACCAAAAGCAGTAAATGAAAAAATCTTTGGTTGGTCACCACTACAAATGGCTGCTAATAAGGGCGATACCGTTATTGTAAAATTCTTACTTAGTAAAGGCGCTGATATTAATTATATGCACCCAATTGCCAATCACACGGCGTTTCACTTAGCCGCATTAAATGGTCAAGAAGAAATGGCTAAATTTTTAGCTAAAAATGGCGCTGATATTAATATCAAACTTAAAGGTGACGTATCATTAATTCGTTACTTTCGCGATGAAGGCAATAAGCACATGGTAGAAATGTTAACTGGCCTTGGGGTTAAAGACGATGGCTGTACGGAAGCAAGATGTTTTTAATTGATTTCAATTAAATCGACAAACCAATAAGAATGGTGGTATGCAATTTACCCTAAGCCCCATGACAAACGGTTACTTTTCAAATTTTCGTTTCATTTCTAGCTGGTTACGTGCAATATTCGCAGCCTCAGTCAGCTTAGCCTTTTCGGCAAATGCTGCTGAGGTTGTTGTCTCAATAAACAATCAAATTATAACGCCGCACATTCGCACACTGGCCGCATCTTGCGCCGCTTGTCATGGCAGTAATGGCAATGCAGTTGCCGGCAGCGCAGTACTTGCGGGCATGAACAGTGCCTATTTCACCAAGCAAATGACAGCGTTTAAAGACGGCAGTCGCCCAGCAACCGTTATGCACCATCATGCAAAAGGTTTGCATGAAGACGAGATTAATCTGCTTGCGCTCTATTTTTCGCAACAAAAAATCAGACCCAGCATTTCACCAAAACCGCAAACCTTGCAAGCTAGCCATGACTAGCCATTTTAATCGCCGCGATTTTATCAAAGTTGCAGGTGCTGGCGCGCTTATCTCTAGCGCAAGTTTATTAACTGCCTGTGCAAATCTTGGCAACAACAATTCCAGTTTGGGCAAAGGCCATGTCGGTAGAGTCGTCATTATCGGCGGCGGCTATGCGGGCACCACAGCGGCAAAATATATTCGCATGTGGAGTAGCGGCGCTATTGAAACCGTGGTGATTGAACAATCTGCACAATTTGTATCTTGCCCGCTTAGTAATCTGGTATTGGGCGGCAGCAAAAGCATTAATGACCTCACCTTTGGCTATGATCTGGTACAAAAAAATCACGGCGTAAAAATGGTAAATGACACAGTTACCGCGATTGATTTAACCGCCAAAAAAATCAGCATGAAACGCGGCGAAATTACGTTTGATCGCTTAATTATCGCGCCAGGCATTGATTTTATGTATGATAAATTAGCTAGTTTACAATCTCTAAAGGCGCAAAAAATAGTGCCGCACGCGTGGAAAGCTGGCTGGCAAACGGTTAACTTGCGCAAACAATTAGAGGCCATGCCAGACGGCGGAACTTTTGTGATGAACGTGCCGAAAGCGCCCTACCGCTGCCCCCCAGGCCCGTATGAACGTGCTTGCCAAGTGGCTAGTTACCTCAAATCTAACAAACCCAAAAGTAAAGTGATTGTGCTGGACGCGAATGCAGAAATTGTGTCAAAAAAAGGCTTGTTCACTAAAGTGTTTGTTGAAATGTACGCTGGCATTATCGACTACCGCCCAAATACTGCTATTACCGATGTTGATGTGGCCAGCAAAACCGTAGTTACCGATTTTGATAAAGTAAGCGGCAATGTACTTAATATTATCCCGCCGCAGCGCGCTGGCAAAGCCGCGCAAATGGTTAGAATAAATAACGAAATCATAAGCTTAAACAAAATTGACAAACGTTGGTGCGAGGTAGATTTTCTCACCTATGAGTCTAAACTTGCGCCAAATGTGCATGTGATTGGCGACTCAGTCTCGGCAGCGCTACCAAAATCTGCGCACATAGCGACTAGTCAAGCACGCGTTTGTGCTAATGCAATTGTGCAATTAATGAGCGGCAATGCGCCGGACCCCGCACCCGTTTTTGCCAACACCTGTTATAGCTATGTTAACGATAAACAAGCCATCCACGTGGCCAATGTGTATCGTTATGATGAAACCAAAAAAATCATGGTAGCGGCCGATGGCGGCGGCGTTTCTGCTAGCCCTTCCGAGCAAGAAGGCGAGTATGCAAAGGCTTGGGCAGCAAACATTTGGTCGGACGTTTTAACCTAATGTACGCGATAAAAACCACACATTGATAGCTGCATTGTGATAAGCGCTTTTTTTCATAAAATGTGGGCTTATGCGTTAATGACGGTGTGCGAATTTAGCGGTCACGCGTGTGCGTATGGCGCGGTAGCGGTTGAAGCGCCCTTTAATGCACCTTTAATTGCACCTTTCATTACACCCGTGCAGCTAAATATAAAATTGCCTGCGGGATTTAAAATCAGCGTATTTAGCCAGTTTAAAAAAGCAGATGGCGAAAATTCAGGTGGTGAATCGCAAGCGCAGCCGCGCATGATGGCATTTGATTCGCAAGGGCGTTTATATGTTGCGCTAGCAAGCACCAATCAAATAGCCATGTTGCCAGACACCAATAAAGATGGGCTTGCCGAGGCGCCTGTCATTATTGCAAGCCACTTAAATGCACCCAACAGCATTGCTTTTATTAACGACAAAACAATGCTAATTGGCAACCAAGATAGCATAGTGAGCATGCACAAGGTTGATGGGAAATGGTCTGCCCCAACGCCATTTATCAGCAATTTGCCATTTGGGCATCACACAGCTAAAACAATCAAAGTTGGGCCAGATGGTTTTATTTATATCAATGTAGGTTCTAGTTGCAATGTTTGTGTGGAAAGCGACCCAATGCGCGCCACTGTTTTACGCTATACGCAGGATGGCAAACCTGCAGGCATCTCTGCCACGCTGGTCAACCACGCAGAAAACCCCATTTGGGCGCGTGGTTTACGCAACAGCCAAGGTTTTGCATGGCAACCCAAAACAGGCGCCATGTTTGCCACTAACGAGGGTTCAGATAATAGAAGCAGCAGCAAAAATGGCAAGGTGAATGACAATATTCCACCCGAACATTTAAATAAAATAGAAGCTGGCAAACACTATGGCTGGCCTTATTGCTGGGGTGATGTTAATAATATAAAGCGCGATGGCAAAAATGGCATGGTTGATGACCAAAATTTTTTAGCAGATGCTGCTGACTTTTGCAAAACAGCTGCGCCGCCTGCCATCACGTTTACATCACATTCCACGCCCATAGGCATTACGTTTTTAGATAAAACTAACTTTCCAGCAGAGTACAAAAATGATGCTATTGTTGCGCTACATGGCTCTTGGAATCGCCAATCACCGAGTGGCTATAAACTGGTGCGGGTTAAATTTAATGGCGATAATCCGACTGAAGTGCTTGATTTTGCAACGGGTTGGCTTAAAATAAATAATGCAAGAGACAATCAAGCGCAAAATCAATTTTGGGGTCGTCCAGTGGATGTAATTACTGGCCCTGATGGCGCGCTATATGTGTCAGATGACTTTGCTGCAGCAATCTACCGTATCAGCTATTAATATTAACATCACGCAATGCTGTTACACAATACAATTGAAGGGTTACTGTTATGGTTACAACGATGCACAGAATATGGTTCACTTTTTTTTTAGGTCTGCTATTTTCTAACATCGCGTTTGCCCATCAATTAGCTGGCAATGTCGCTATTCATATCGCCAAACGCCATTATGAACACCCCGTGCGCATGATGCATCCGTATTTAGATGTGTGGCATATGAAAGGGCCAATGATTGAAAAAGTCGCGCTTAAAGTGTTGCCGAAACACTTTGCAAATATAACTAAGTGCGCTAATAGCAGTAATGCCGATGTGGTGATATCAATTGAGCCACAAATGTTTTACAACGCACAAATGCGCGTATTTCATGCAGAGATTATCGCCAAAGCATATGTCAATACTGGCGAGCCAGTTGATCAATTATTGGCGATTGCCACTGTAAGAAAACAAGCACAACAAAATGGAGAACTCGGTATAAAGCCTGACTATTATATGGAAAAAGCCTACGCCAAAGCCATGGAAAAAACAATTAAACAGCTTGAAACCGATGGCGCATTTTTAGCCGCGCTTAACAAAACACCCGCTAACAAGGCCGAAACTTTATGCGCTGGGCTAGATAATTTACCAGTCAGCAAAATTTATTATTAACAATTAAAAAACATTAACAACTTTCAAATATTAACCATCAGCAAACATTAACAATTTTCAAATATTAACCATAAGCAAATATTAACCATTTTATAAGGTATCAACATGAAAAAAACCATACTATTGCTAGCACTATTTAGCGCCTTTAATGCACACGCTAAAGCGCCAATACCCGCCAAAGTAACTGGCCTAAAAATGCCAGAATCAGTTTTGCAAGCAAAAGATGGCACTATTTATATCTCCGAAATTGGCGAATTTGGCAAAGACGGAGACGGCCAAATCAGCAAATTAGACGCAAATGGCAACTTAAGCGTGTTTGCAACTGGCATGGATGACCCAAAAGGTCTCGCGATGATTGGCGACAAGCTGTATGTTGCGGATAAAAACCGCGTGTTAGAGATTAACAAAGATGGCACTTGGCAGGTATATGGCGCGCAAATGGCTTTTCCTGGTACGCCAGTTTTTTTAAATGATTTAGTCGCAGATAAATTAGGTAATTTATATGTGAGTGATAGCGGTACGCTTAAAGACGGTGGCCAAATTTTTAAAATAGCCAAAGGCGGCACAATTACCATTGTGGCAGACAGCAAAAACCCAAATATTTTGGCGCCCAATGGCTTATTGATAGATGGTCGCAATAGTTTATTAGAAGTTGATTTTGAATCTGGCATTTTATACCGGGTTAATTTAGCCACAGGCGCCACTACAAAACTTGCCGATGGCTTTAC
>JAYTEL010000015.1:0-13668 GCA_043735225.1 Methylotenera sp.
ACTTCAAGGGCATCCACTAATTTGAGTTTATTTTTGATAGAAAGCTCAATATTAATGCGCTCAATACCATCAGAATATTCGCCCAATTTTGGTAGCGGAATTACCACATCTTCATTGATTTTAAAAGCATTTGTGTGCCGCGCAATAGCCGCCGTACGGGCGCGATCGAGCCAGAATTTTTTACGCGCTTCAGCAGAAACCGCAATAAAACCCTCGCCATTACGTGCATTACACATGCGCACCATGGCTGATGCCACTTGACCAACGGCGTTTTCGTCATCCGATGCAATATCGGCAATTAATACCATTTTAGGGCGTTGCTGCCGCGCCGCTTTGGTGGCGTAACCAACAGCTTTAATATAGCGCTCGTCCATATGTTCTAGCCCCGCCATAATCACGGCTGGCATTTGCTTGGCGGTTAGATCAAGATAATCTTTAATCTCCACAATCGCTGGCACGGCGTGTGACACATTGCCAAAAAATTCAAGCGCA
The DNA here is from genome assembly GCA_043735225.1 of Methylotenera sp. Classification (GTDB taxonomy): domain Bacteria; phylum Pseudomonadota; class Gammaproteobacteria; order Burkholderiales; family Methylophilaceae; genus Methylotenera_A. The sequence goes on from JAYTEL010000015.1 coordinate 493, forward strand.
ATGGTGCGCACATGCTTGGGCATGCGGTGCAAAATAAATGTTGCACTGGTAATTAAGCCGTCGCAACCTTCTTTTTGAATGCCGGGCAAGCCACTTAAAAATTTATCGGTAACGTCTTTACCTAAACCCACTTTTCTAAAACTTGGGCCGGCGATTTCTAAAAATTCCGGTTCGCCCAACTGCGTTTTCATGTCAATATCAAAGCGGGTTAATTTAAAGCGCGCAGTCGCGATATCGTGAATTTTGCCTAAATTGTGATCTAAACGCTCAACTTCTAACCACTTGGCATCAGGCGTTACCATGCGGTAACTGGCTAAATTATCCAGCGCGGTACCCCACAAAACGGCTTTTTTACCGCCCGCATTCACCGCCACGTTGCCGCCAATACAGCTGGCATCGGCAGATGTCGGGTCGCACGCAAACTCAAGCCCTGCCTCTGTCGCGGCTTCCATTGCGCGGCGCGTTACCACGCCTGCGCCGCATTCAATGGTGGCCACTTGGCGCGTTACGCCAGGTAAGGTGCGCATTTGCACGCCAGTGTGTTTGTCGAGCTTTTCGGTATTAATGACGACAGATAGTGGCGTTAGCGGAATCGCCCCGCCCGTATAACCAGTGCCACCGCCACGTGGAATAACTGTAAGCCCAAGCTCAATTGACGCACGCACCAGCGCTGCAATTTCAATTTCGGTATCGGGATTTAAGACGACAAATGGATATTCAACGCGCCAATCGGTGGCGTCGGTCACATGCGAAACGCGCGCCAAACCATCAAACTGAATATTATCTTTACGAGTGATTTTGCTGTATTTGTTTAAAGCAAGTTTCCGTAAATCATAAGTTTGACGAAAATCTTCGGCAAATTTTTCAATCGCAGTTTTAGCAGCAGCTACCAATTTTTGCACGCTGTCATTTTGATTGCTGCGCTCATTAATGGCTGCAACACGGTGATGAAGCGCGTCAATTAAGGCTTTGCGGCGCTTGGGGTTGGCAATCAAATCATCCTGCAAATAGGGGTTGCGATTCACCACCCAAATATCGCCCAGCACCTCAAACAACATGCGCGCGCTGCGGCCTGTTTTACGCTCTGTGCGCAAAGCATTTAAAATATTCCAACATTCTTCGCCCAAAAACCGAATGACAATTTCGCGGTCTGAGAAAGAAGTGTAGTTATAAGGAATTTCGCGCAGGCGCGTGGCTGGTTGTTGTTCGGCTTGTAGCAATTGGGCGGAAATAGGCGCATTCATCAGATGTTATTTTACTCAGCTAGTTGTAATATTGAATTGTATCATGCAGTAGGTCATGCGATAGACCACGCATTTACTGCAAACGTTGCATCGAATAATGGCTAAATTTAAGTTAAAATATAAAGATGATTAAGCATTTAAAAATTCTTGCAATGTCAATTGGTGCTGTTCTTTTATTGGTAGTTTTAGTGTTTGAAATAACCAAAAATAAACAAGCACCGAACGTCACCTTCACCACATTACAGGGCAAAGAAATCAGCATGACTTCGCTTAAGGGCAAAGTAGTGCTGATCAATTTTTGGGCAACAGAATGTCGCGCCTGCGTGACTGAAATGCCCGCATTAGCCAGCATTTATAACGAATACAAATCTAAAGGTTTTGAAGTAATTGCGGTTGCGATGCCCTACGATCCGCCAGCGCAGGTGCTTAACTACGCTTTGCAAAAAAAACTACCCTTTGCAGTGATGGACGACGGCCTTGGCGATATTGTTAAACAATTTGATGATGTAAGCGTGACGCCGACCACTTACATTTACAACAAACAGGGCAAGCGCATTCAATTTACCGTTGGCGCACTTAATTTTAAACAATTACGTCAGCTTCTCGATCGTGAATTAATAATAAAGGAACTTGATTAATGCTTTGGATTAAAGCGCTGCACATTATTTTTGTTACCAGCTGGTTTGCTGGCTTATTTTATTTGCCGCGCTTATTTGTGAATCATGCGATGGAAACTAATGTGCAGGCGTTAGCGCGCTTAACGTTAATGGAGAATAAACTATACCGTTTTATGACCCCGCTGGCAGTGTTGGCATTGGCCTTTGGACTCTACTTATGGCTTATTTATCACATTAGCGGCGGCTGGCTGCATGCCAAGTTGGTATTAGTTGCTGGGCTGATTGCCTACCATTTATATTGCGGAAAAATCATGCGCGATTTTAAAGCGGGCAACAACGCGCGCAGCCATGTTTGGTATCGCTGGTTTAATGAGGCGCCTGTATTAATTTTATTGGTTGTGGTAATTTTAGTGGTGGTAAAACCTTTTTAACAACTTAAGTATAGCAAGACATAATCATGGATATTTTCAATTCTGACTGGCTAATTAGCATGCTTAAAAAATCGAGCAGTACGCCGCATGGGCGCTTACTTAGCTTGTTTGAGATTTTGGAAGATTGGCTTAACTTAACTTATACAGACCAAACAAATTCAGATCAAATAAATACAGCCAAGTTAAATGTGGCCCAGTTAAATATTGTCGAGCAGCTACAAATTAGAACCACTGCGCATGCTAATTCTCATCGGCTGCAAGATTATCTTAGTATTGAAGCCGCTAAAGCTGGCGCCGTTATGCCAGAGATGTTGGCGAATCAATTGTATTTTATGGCAATCGCGGCCACGCAAGAAAAATTGCACGCTAACAATTCAAATAGTTTAGCGCATGCCAAAAGCGCCGCGCATGCGTTAATTATCGCGCAGACAAAAAAAGAATTTTATAATTCAAAATTAACAGTTTTCGGTATTGCCGCCAGCTTTTTGGGTGTTTTAGTAGTGACTGGCGCGCTTTATAATAACCAAAATTTCAAGTTAAACACTAAAAGAAATATTGCTAACAATAATCAAGTACAAACAGTTATGCCGCAATTAGTTTCTGCTATTAACACGGCCGATTCGCAGCAAACGGCTGCGCTAATGGCGCAAGTAGAGCTAATGCGTCATGGAAGCTGCCAATTAATTGAGGCGATTCAACTGCCCGATGGATATAAAGGAATTTATCTGAACATGGTGGTCAACGGGCAAGTATCGACCAATCCGCGCGAGCAGAAAATTGCGTTTGCGCTACTTAAACAAACGCGTTGTAACTACACGCCAATGTTAATGGCAAACTCCAAATAAAGGCGTTTATTATTAAAAAAGCCAGCTTGCAGCTGGCTTTTTTAATATAGATTTTATGCTAAATGATTACTCAGTAATTTTTTTCAAATTATCTAAACCACCTTTAAACACCGCATGGATAGTGCCTGTAGCCGCTGCATCATCGCTACCTTTTGCTGGCGTTGCTGATGGATCTTTACGGGCGAAATTGGCATTCCAAATCACCTCAGTTACATTGGCGCTAATTGGATTCACGTCAATTTTTGCTGAGTAATGACTTACTGGCAATACGCTTTTGTTGATGATATAACTATAAGACATGCCTGCTGCGTCATAATTAGTCAGCGTTTCGTTTACCGTGCCGCCATCGCCTAATGTAAGCAAGCGTACTGCGCCTTTAACATTATTTGTGCCGCTTTTAATTTCTGTTTTAGCAACAGCTGGGTGAAAAGCACCTAAATCACCATAATTAGCCACTTTTGCCCATACTTTTGCCGCTGGCGCGTTTATTGTAACTTTTTCTACTGCAGATAAATTTGCTGCTGAGTCTTTATGTGCTGAATCTTTGTAAGCGGTTGCGCATGCACTTAAAACTACTACAGAAGATAAAACAGTTAAACTAATTATTTTATTCATAAAATGTTCCATTATTTAGATGTTTGGGTAAGTATACTAAAGAGTATAAATTATACATTTTTTTAAAGTTAATATAATATTTTTTGTAATAAATATAGCCACTTAACAACGTAGTTTTAACTGATTGCTTTATTAAATATTACAAATAAGTATAACTAACAAAGCCAATTAGTCTCATGCTATACTCAATTTATGAGTGTCCTAAAAGATAAAATTTTGGCAACAGCAACTGAATTATTTCATACCCGTGGTATTAATTCCACTGGGGTTGATACGATTGTGGCGGTTGCCGGCACAACTAAAATGACTTTGTATAAACATTTTGCTAGTAAGGAAGATTTAATCTTGGAAGTGCTGCAAAAAAGTCAGCTAGATTTTCAAACTTGGTTAAGTGATAAACTTAATTCCACCAGCAAAAAGCCCAACGATAATATTCAACAACTATTTGATTATGTTGAAGAATGGGTAAATTCTCCAGCTTTTATTGGTGTTGGATTTATCAAAGCGTCAGCTGAATTTCCGAATGAAGAAAACCCAATTCATCAACTGTCACATCAGCAATCGCGCGAATTTAGGCAATTTATTAGCAAATTAGCTAAACAAGCCAGCATAAAAGACGCAGACGGTTTAGCTTTGCAACTTTCACTACTTTTTGAAGGTGCTATGCAGGCAGAACAAATGAAGCGTGGCTCTGGCGCAATTAAATACGCTAAAAAAGCGGCAAAAATCTTGATTGATGGCGCTAGCAAGATCTAGTTTAATTTAAAACAAGTTAGGCGGGTATAGCTTTATCCGTCTTTTACTTGCTTAAGACGGCGCTAGTGCAAGATAATATCGTTTAACTATCTTTTTTAAAAATACCTTTCATGCAAACACTCATCTGCGGCTCACTCGCTTTTGACACCATTATGGTGTTTCAAGATTCATTCAAAAATCATATTCTACCAAATCAAATTCATAAGCTAAGCGTGGCTTTTTATGTGCCAGAAATGCGCCGGGAATTTGGCGGCACTGCAGGTAATATTGCCTACAATTTGCAACTGTTAGAGGGCAAGCCACTAATGATGGCAACGGTAGGTGATGATTTTGACACTTATTTTAAATGGTTACAAATCAACCAGTTAAACGTGCAACATGTTAAACAAATTAACGGTAGTTTTACCGCGCAAGCGTTTATTACCACCGATATTGACGATAATCAAATCACAGCTTTTCACCCAGGTGCAATGGTAGAATCACATCAAAATTCAGTGAAAGATGCTGCAAACGTCACGCTGGCGATTATAGCGCCTGATGGTCGCGATGGTATGTTTCAACACGCAAAAGAATGTTTTGATGCAGGCATTCCGTTTTTGTTTGACCCTGGCCAAGGTTTGCCGATGTTTAATGGTGAAGAGTTGCTGCATTTTATTGAAATGGCCACTTATTTAGCTGTAAACGATTATGAATCACAAGTTATCCAAGATAAAACAGGCTTAAATTTAGCGCAACTGGCATCAAAAGTAGAGGCTTTAATCGTTACACTTGGCAGTCAAGGTTCACATATTTATGTCGATGGTCAACGTTATGAAGTGCCGTGCGTTAAAGCGACAAGTATTGTAGACCCAACTGGGTGCGGTGATGCATATCGCGCTGGTTTATTATACGGAATAGCAAATGGTTGGGATTGGCCAACCTGCGGACGATTAGCCAGCACAATGGGTGCAATTAAAATTGCCAGTCGCGGCGGACAAAACCATAAGCCCTCGCGAACAGAAATTGAGAACATTTACGCGCAAGCTTTGGTTGCGCAAGTTACGGCAGAAGAAAAAACGAAGCAGCTTTAAAGTTTTAAAACTTTAGGAATTTTTTTTCAGTATTTTTTAGGAGTCCAAAATGAAATTTTTGAGATTATTGGTGGTAGCCAGTTTATCTATTTTAGTAGCGGCATGCGCCAGTTCAAATTCTGGCAGCGTTTACAGCCGTGATGATGCGCGCAGAGTGCAAACCGTTAAAACGGGTGTGGTAGAAAGTGTGCGCACCGTTAAGCTGGAAGGCACAAAAACACCTATTGGCACGGCAGCAGGCGGCGTTATTGGCGGTGTTGCAGGCGGCTCTATTGGGCGCGGCGCAGGCAGCACAATAGCCGCTGTGATTGGAGCGGTTGCTGGCGGCATTGCAGGCTCTGCTTTAGAAGAAGGTGTTACTCGTAAAGATGCGCTAGAAATTACAGTTAAATTAGATGGCGGCACCATGATTGCGATTGTGCAAGAGGCGGATGAGCAGTTTCACGCGGGCGATAAAGTGCGTATTGTAGAAAATGCAGATACTTCACGCGTGACGCATTAAATAAAAAAATATCTTAATACCAATTAAAAGCCGCTTTTAAGCGGCTTTTTTACGCTTATTTGTCATCGCTTTGTCATTTAATATTCATTAAACATTAATCTATAACACCTAATATCGCTCTCAACTATTGGAGAGATAATATGTTTAATTTAAATAAACCTACACTTAAACCTTCACTCGCGCAGCCGATTACTGCGCAGCAACTCAACTTACCTACCAATCCTCAACAAAAGCATTTAAGTGTAAGCATCGCGCGCAATTTATCCGAAGTAGCCGAAGCGCAACGTTTACGTTACAAAGTTTTTGCCGAGGAAATGGGCGCTGAGCTTAATCAAAATAAGGATGTTAACAGCCGATGTTTAAATGTTGAAGGCTTAAATGTTGAAGGCTTAAATGTTGAAGGCTTAGATGTTGAAGGCTTAGATGTAGACGACTTTGATGTATATTGCGATCATTTACTTGTGCGCGACAATGCAACTGGCCAAGTCATAGGCACTTATCGCATTCTAAGCCCTCACCAAGCCTTTGCGGCGGGCGGGTATTATTCAGCTGGCGAGTTTGATTTAACGCGATTATCACACTTGTTTGGCAACACGGTTGAGCTTGGCCGTGCTTGCGTACACCAAAATTATCGCAATGGCGGCACCATTAGCATGTTGTGGGCAGGCCTTGCCAAATACATGCAACAGCATAATTATGAGTACATGATTGGCTGTGCCAGCGTGCCGATGACAGACGGCGGCCATATGGCAGCCAGCTTGTATCACAAACTTAAAGATGACTATTTATCGCCGCCAGAATACCGCGTATTTGCGCACAATCCTTTGCCAATTACCGCACTTAAAAATGATGTACAGGTAGTTTGCCCACCCTTAATTAAAGGCTATATGCGGTTAGGTGCTTATATTTGTGGGGCGCCCGCGTGGGATGCCTCTTTCAACACAGCCGATATGCTGGTAATGTTACCAATATCAAAAATCAATCAGAAATATGCCGCACATTTCTTAAAATAATTTGCCAGACTATAATCAAATCAGCAATCAAATCAGCAAGCAAACCAGCAAGCAAACCAGCAGGCAAAATAGTCACGCCAACTTTCTAGTTCGCGCCTTTCGCACCGCGCGAATTGTTGCTCACACCATTACCGGTTTATTCGTCGCCTCCATCGTGCTATCTTTGGTTAATATGCAGCGCAAAAAAGGCATCGTCAAATGGTGGTGCAGTGGTTTGCTGCGGGCATTTCATATTAAAGTTAAGGCGTTTGGCGATTTACCAAACGCAAATATACAAGGCGCCATGTTTGTTGCTAATCATGTTTCTTGGGCCGATATTCACGCGCTTAATAGTATGATTCCATTGAGATTTGTTGCAAAATCAGATATTAAAAACTGGCCAGTTTTTGGCTATTTGGTCACTAAAGCCAACACTTTATTTATTGACAGAAGCAAGCGCCAAGCGGCTGGCCGTATTGTAGAAACGGTGTCGAATAGCTTAAGTGCGGGCGATAATTTATGTTATTTCCCCGAAGGTACAACAACCGATGGCACACACATGTTGCCATTTAAAAGCAGTGTGTTGCAAGCTGCGATTAACGCAAAAACTCACGTTTGGCCAGTGGCAATTCGCTATATAAACAAGGATGGCAGCATTAATACTGCAATGGCCTATGCGGGCGAAACCAGCATGATTGAATCGATGAAACTAATAATCATGCAAAAAAATGCCATTGTAGAGTTGCACTTTCTCGCACCAATTCAAGCAGCTGGCCGTGATAGGCGCGAATTAACCGATGCCGCTTTTGCGGCAATAAAGGCGAAATTAATTTTATAACCGCTTAGCGCTGTCACGCGCATCGCAATCAATTTGTGTAATTTGTTTGGTTTCTAAGCAAAAAGCAGTTAGCTGGCCGCCCCATAAGCAACCTGTATCCAGCGCAATAATGTTATCACGCTGACGTAAACCCAGCGCGGACCAATGGCCGCAAATAATGGTTGCATCGTTCGACAGCCGCGCTGGCACATCAAACCAAGGCAAGTAACCCGCAGGAATATCAGGAAGCTCGCCCTTGAACGCAAACTCCATTTCGCCGATGGGCGTGCAAATACGCATGCGCGTCATGGCGTTTGTAACCACGCGCAACCTATTCATGCCGGTTAAATTATCACACCAGCTATTTGGCAAACTGCCATACATATTGGCAAAAAAATCTAAGTGGTTTTCACCCTGCAAGGCAGCTTCTACCTCACTTGCCAAGCTAAGCGCTTGTGCAATCGTCCACTGCGGCAATAAACCAGCGTGCACCATAACATAGTTGTTTTCTGCCAACATAAGTGGCTGATGGCGCAGCCAAGTCAGCAGCTGTACGCTATCAGGCGCGTCAATTATGGCTTGCAGCGTGTCACTTTTATGGGCTAGTTTTAATCCGAAAGTAACCGCCAGCGCGTGTAAATCGTGATTACCCAATACAACTTTGATTGAATGTTGATGTTGATAACACCATCGCAGCACCTGTAACGAGCCACTGCCGCGATTGATTAAATCGCCTCCCAGCCATAATTTGTCTTGTTTTGGGTTAAATTCAAGCCGGGTCAACAGCCCCATAAACGCGTAATAACAGCCTTGAATATCTCCAATTGCGTAAGTTGCCATAACGTTTAGTTTACCCTAACTTAAGTTTGCGCTAACAAAAAAGCCACTTATTAAAGTGGCTTTTTTGTTCATAATATAAAATATCGAAATAATATTCGATCTGTTTTTAACAGGCTGACTGTCTAGCTGGCTTTCGCTTTTACAAATTTAGCTGGGTCAAATTTAGCGCCTGATTGATTTGCCATTTCTGCAACAGCAGCGGCAATTTCTTCCTCGCTTAAATCGGGGTTACCGCCTTTTGCAGGCATGCTACGAATACCATTAACGGCGTGGCTAACCAAAGTTTCGTAGCCAAGCGCAATACGCGGCGCCCATTGCCCTTTATCGCCAATTTTAGGTGCGTTCATCAAGCCCGCTTCGTGACACATGGCGCAGCCTGCCTTAACCACCTCAGCACCGCTTTTTGCTACGTGTTGTGTGACTGGGGCGGCAACTTCAACAATAGCTACCGGTTTGATATTTTCTGCAACTGCTACGACAACTGGCGCGGCAGTATCGGCAACTGGCTTACCAAATATAAGTGAAACCACCACGGCTAGCGCTAAAATAAGGCCAAAAATAATCACCATTGGTTGTAATAAGCTTGGGCTTGTGTGTTCGTCGTGGTTGTTCATTTTGCATGATCCTATAAGGTAAAATAAAATACATCGTATAAAAATTAAATAAAAAACTAATGTCTTAAAGCTGCTTTGTTATAATGTGTTTAACTTAACTTGCTAACTTAACTTGCTAACTTAATTGCAATCTTAAATCAATTTGCATGTCATGCGCCCGTAGCTCAGCTGGATAGAGTGTTGGTTTCCGAAGCCAAAGGTCGTGGGTTCGACTCCCGCCGGGCGCACCATTCTTGTGTTTTATCAATCACTTATCTAAACGTCAATCTGCATAATCAACATGTTTGAGTAATGTCATTTATGCCCATCACGTAAATAAACTTTAATAATTGTTATTTATAAGTTTTGCTAATAAACAATTATAAGCTATTTGAATAAAATCAACCAGACAGCAAATTTTTTAACCGCTCGAGTAAATGTTTATTAGCAGCATTGTCTACTCGGCAATTATGGTGAACATTTTGTGCTTCAGCGCAGTGTTGTTTACCCGCTGCCTAGCAATTATGTGTGGGCAGTTTAGTAGTATTCAATACTATTGAAATTGAGTAGTTGACGCATCATCAATATAGCCACCGACGACCTTGCGCTTGCATTTAGGCTTAGTTTCGCCTTTAACCTGCTACTTTTGCAGCTATGATAAGCAATAAAACCGTTTCAGTCTTACAGAACTTGCTTTGCGAACCTGTAAAAGAATTAACGCAAAATATATCCACTAAACAGATATATTTTGAGTGAAAATATGCGGTGATTATTAGAATTTCGATGTCTATTTAAGCCAACCATCCTCAGTCAATGATGCGTTAATTTTATTCATCAAGGCGTGACGACTTTATCTTAAAAATTTTTCAATTTGCCAACCTTAGCAATTCACAACCAATTTCTTGTATTAAGTATGACATGCCTAACGTTTGCGTCGCCTAGATTGCTGATAGGGCTAGTTTAATTAATTTTAAGCTTTTGGCTTTAATGTAATGGTGAATTGCGCTCTAGCTTTTGCTTAATTTGAATTAATTGCTTGCTTGCTTACTTTTTAATAATTTTATTATTGGCTATTAACTTTAGCTTTAAAAGGCAAAGTCATTATTTATTGGTATATTGTAAGTTTTATTATCTCTAAATAAGTCAGTGATTCATTTAATTTTAACTGTTTACAAAAAAGATACTAGCTGCAAGTGATACATTTAAACACAAATAATAAGCCCCCCATAGATGGGAGGCAGTAAATTTATTTAGGGGAGTTTACAAAATATATGGCGTATATATGATTCCGCAATCTTTTAAAAGCGATTGGTTATGAGAGAAATAAATGGACAATTTTAGATTGGCAGGCGGGCTTAAGTAAGCAAGCCAGATTGTCATAACGATATTTAAAAATATAATGTATATTTAGTTAATTAAAATAGGCTTTAAAAAACTTTAAAATCTAAATAGCCAGTAATGATCTATCAACAAGGCTGCAAACAACAAGGTTAAATATAAGATGGAATATTTAAACATGCTACGCGCCAAATCATCTGAGTATTTGCGATACAAACCAATGGCATAGGCCATAAATAGACCATCTAACAACAGTGCTGCACCCACATATATTAAACCGCTCATACGCATTAAATAAGGCATTAAGCTTATGACTGACAAAATAATAGTGTAGAGTAAAATTTGCAACAGCGTAAATGCCTCGCCATGCGTCACAGGCAACATAGGCAAGCCTGATTTTGCATATTCCTCACGGCGATACAGCGCAAGCGCCCAAAAATGTGGTGGCGTCCACGCAAAAATAATCAGCACCAATACCCATGCTTCTGCCGAAACATGACCTGTAACGGCTGCCCAGCCAAGCGCTGGCGGCATTGCGCCTGATAGCCCGCCAATTACAATATTAAGTGGCGTAGCGGGCTTTAAAAATATTGTGTAAATGACTGCATAACCAACAAAAGTGGCAAGCGTTAACCACATAGTTAACGGGTTTACGAACACATACAAAATGCCCAAGCCTATACTGGCCATCACGGCAGAAAACATAAAAGTTTGCGCTGAGCTAAGCTGACCAGTCGGTAGTGGCCTGGCACGGGTGCGTGCCATTTTAGCGTCGATTGATTGCTCAACCAAATGATTGAACGCCGCAGCCGCTCCAGATGCCATGCCAATACCTATTGTGGCTGCTAGCAAAATATTTAAAGGTACCATCGCTGGGGTTGCGAGGAACATGCCTATAACAGCAGTAAACACGATTAATAATGTAACGCGCGGTTTTGTTAATGCCAAAAAGTGTTTAAAACTTGATTTAGCACTAGGTAACTTTAGCTCAGAAACTGCACTCATTTTATCTCGCATTCTTAAACATCTAATATGACTGTTTAAATTTTAAATCTATTGTTTGCTCTGTAATTTTGGAATTAATTACAACTATAGTAATTAACAATAATGCTGCAATCATATTATGCCCTACTGCCAATACAAGTGGAAGGTGTAGCAGCAAAGTTGCAACACCCAAAGCAATTTGCACAACGAGTAAACCCATCATTATGTGGGCTAATTTCTTTAAATGTGGCTGTTTTAGCAATTGTAAACCAAGCCAACTCAAGTAGAGAAAAGTCAGCAAAGCGCCTACACGGTGCGTCCATTGAATAGCTGTGTAAGCAGATAATTGTAAGGCATCACCTTTTGCATCTAAACCGAGTTCGCGTACCCAATGAAAAGCATTTGTAAAATCCATATCAGGATACCATGCACCATGACAAGTGGGAAAGTCGGTGCACGCTGACCAAGCATAATTAGTGCTGGTCCAGCCACCTAAAAATATTTGCACAAAAATGACTAAAAGTGCACCGCGCACCCAGGGCCTTAATGATTCAGTCTGCAAAAAGCGCGCTGTTAATAAGCCGCGTTGTCTATGCGCCACCCAAACCAATAGCGCTAATGTGCTCATACCACCAATTAAATGGGTAGTAACGACGAGTGGCATTAGTTTCATAGTTACCGTCCACATGCCAAATGCGGCTTGCATTACAATTAAAACTGCTAGTAATGTAGTCAGCCAAGGCGACACTTTGATGTTTTTACGCGCACGCCAGCCCAACACAAATATTGCTGCCACCAGCAAACCCAGAGCACCGGCAAAATAACGGTGTATCATTTCTTTCCAAGCTTTTGGGTGTTCGACTGGTGAGTCAGGATATGCAACTTGCGCATGTTGCAACGCAGATTCACTTTGTGGCACAGTCAGCGTACCATAACATCCTGGCCAATCTGGGCATCCCAAACCAGCATCAGATAGGCGCACATAGGCACCCAATACAACGACAAACAATGCCAAAAAAGCCGCAATTACACTCAATTTGCTAAAAGTACGCATTCATATCTTTCTTGAAAAATACATTTTTAAATCACTCTTATTTGACAAACGCTCTATCCTGCCCAGGAGTTTTTAAGTAGCTTTTTTAGATCAGTTAACAATCCTTTAGGATTCAACTCTTGCGGGTAATGCATCATTAAATTACCCAGCGGATCAACCAAATATACTTCTCCTTTCGCAACATTAAATTGCGCGGCAAATTTCGTTGTCAAAGCATCCGAACCAGTTATGATAATTAAATCTGGATATTGTTTCTCTAGGGCATCAAAATTTTCTGCATTTGGGGCAATTAATATACGTTGCATGCGTTTTGCATCTTTATCTAACGCGATATTGACTTGTTTAAGCAAATGAATTTGTGCTTGACAAGGCTCTGTACAAACACCTGGTTCAACCGTCACAATATTCCATTTTTTAAGCAACTGCTGTGAGCCTACTAATTTATCCTTTGAATCATGCAATGTTGAAAACTGTACTG
>JAYTEL010000016.1:0-4714 GCA_043735225.1 Methylotenera sp.
GTATTCTCAATACGACAATGTATTTAGAGCCATTCAATCATACGATTTACGTATTTCTTGGAAGCGTGAATTAAAAAAAGCATTTGCAGAGATTTTTGCAGGTCGCGAATATCAAAAAATACTCGCTCGCTGCGATGAAATTCACAAAACTGTGCTAAAAAGCCGCGTATTTATTGCGCTGCACATGCACGCGGGTGATGGTAACGTGCACACCAATATTCCAGTCAACTCTGACGATTACACCATGATGCAAGATGCGCATAATGCGGTAGACCGCGTAATGGCGTTGGCAAAAAGCTTGGATGGCGTGATTTCTGGTGAGCACGGCATTGGCATCACCAAAATGGAATATTTGGATCAAGCCACGATAGATATTTTTACCGCCTATAAAAATAAAGTTGACCCAAATGGTCACTTTAATAAAGGCAAATTGCTCAATGGTTCTGGTTTGCAAAATGCTTACACACCAAGTTTTGGCTTACTGGAGCAAGAATCTATTATCATGGAGCAATCGGCCATTGGCGAGATTGCCGATGATATAAGTGATTGTTTACGCTGCGGAAAATGTAAACCAGTGTGCACCACGCACGTGCCGCGCGCTAACCTTTTATATTCTCCGCGCAATAAAATTTTAGCTACATCATTATTGATTGAAGCTTTTCTTTACGAAGAGCAAACGCGCCGCGGCATTTCACTTAAGCATTTTGACGAGTTTAACGACGTGGCCGACCATTGCACGGTGTGCCATAAATGCCTAAACCCTTGCCCTGTGGATATTGATTTTGGTGATGTGACCATTAAAATGCGTAATTTTTTACGCGAGCAAGGCAAAAAGCAGTTTAACCCTGGCACCGCTGCGGGCATGCTATTTTTAAACGTAAAAGACCCCGCGACGATTAAGTTATTACGCGCTGGAATGATTCAGTTTGGCTACAAAGCACAAAATTTTGCGCACATGTTGGCGAAAAAGTTCGGCTTGTTGAAAGATAAGATTCGTCCGCCTGCAACGGTTGGTAAGCCAGAAATTAAGGCGCAAGTGATTCACTTTATTAATCGCCCAATGCCAAAAAAATTGCAGTCTAAAACAAGTCGCGCCATGCTGGGCATAGAAGATGACCACATGATACCGGTCATTCGTAATCCGCAAAAAGTGACTGAGGACAGTGAAGCGGTATTCTATTTTCCTGGTTGCGGCTCAGAGCGTTTGTTCTCTAACGTAGGTTTAGCCACGCAAGCTATGTTGTACGAAGTGGGCGCAATCACTGTGTTGCCGCCAGGTTATTTGTGCTGCGGCTATCCGCAAACGTCCGCTGGCAATCACGATAAAGGGCTGCAAATCACTACCGATAACCGCGTGTTGTTTCACCGCGTGGCTAATACACTCAATTATCTCGATATTAAAACGGTGATTGTTTCTTGCGGCACTTGTATGGACCAACTGCAAAAATACGAGTTTGAGAAAATATTCCCAGGTTGCAGATTGCTGGATATTCATGAGTACCTCATGGAAAAAGACCAAAAATTATCAGGCGTAACGGGTACAAGGTATATGTATCACGACCCATGCCACAGCCCGATGAAGTCGTATAAGCCGTTAGAAGTCACCAATAAGCTGATGGGTACAGAAGTCGCGCTAAACGACCGCTGCTGCGGCGAGAGCGGTACGTTTGCAGCAGCTCGCCCCGATATTGCCACGCAAGTAAAATTCCGTAAGCAAGAAGAGCTGGAAAAAGGCATGGCGAAAATGGGCTTAACGGTGGGCGCGCCTGAAGAAAAAGTGAAAATACTTACCTCTTGCCCAAGCTGCCTGCAAGGCCTAGCGCGCTATGGCGATGATACGGGGATTGAAGCGGATTATATTGTGGTTGAGATGGCAAAGCATATTTTGGGTGAGAATTGGATGCAGGAATATGTGGAGAAAGTGAATAATGGTGGGATAGAGAAGGTGTTGCTCTAATAAACACAATATATTCAAGGGTTATATGGAAATTTTTAGATAATCATGTGCTGAATTTGGTGGCGTGCCCAGTTGCTATTCAGGCTTGCTTTGGTACTCATCAACTAACTTACAGCAAGCAGTGACTCATTTACCAATTTCCAGCTCGGATAAGTTGGTTTTAGTAATGGAAATTCCAGCCCAACATAATGTATGGGCGGCGACTTTAGTAATACCATCTGGGTTAGCATTAGCAACAGCATCCTATTTGGAATAGCAAGTAGGATGCAAATTGGTGCTTGTTTGCGCACTGTAAGTCTAAAGTAACGTTCTTTTCCGCATCTAGGTGAGTTCCTTTCTTTTGTTTAGCCAATCGAGCGAAACCAAAGAAAAGGCCACCCCCCTACCGCTTGTTTCCTGTGATGCTTTAAAAAGTTGGGCGCTGCGGAACTCGCCCTAACAAGCCACACAAAACGTGGCTTGACGCGGTGCACTTAAGACCGTAAAGGACTTCCCCAACCTCGCTAAGCACTGAAGCGTTAAGTCGGTTGTGACAGTCCTCGCTTAAAATCTCCCAACTTTTAAAACATCACAGGCGCGGCAGCAGGGATTTAAAGTCAACACCATACGAATATCACAATTCCTGGTTTTTTAGTCAATCCCTCAAACTCCGTCATTCTGAGCGCAGCGAAGAATCCACCTCTATCAAAAGTCTCGTTTTACTGCAAACTCAGCCAAATCAATTAAGGCTTGTTTGTTGGCCGATTCTGGTAAGTGCGCAATGGCTTCACAACCAAGTTTGGTCTCATTCGCAGCCAAATCGCGCACATACTGCAGTGCGTCGGTTGCGCTAACGGCTGAAAGCACAGCTGGCAACTCATCAAGCCCGCCTTGTTGAATGGCTTTACGTATGGCTGAGGCCTCTGCTGGGCTGCCGCGATGCATAGCAATTAACAATGGCAATGTCGGCTTGCCTTCGGCTAAATCGTCACCTAAATTTTTGCCAATTTGTTTGGCGTCGCCGCTTAAATCTAGCACATCGTCAATTAATTGAAACGCCGTGCCAAGCCGCATGCCGTAAATGGCTAGTGCAGTTTCGTCGGTTTGATTTGCGCCGCTAATCACCGCGCCTAAACGCGTTGCGGCCTCGAATAATTTGGCGGTTTTATAGTTGATTACTTTTAAATATTCTTGTTCGGTCACGTCTGCATTGTGAATGTTCATTAATTGCAACACTTCGCCCTCAGAGATCACATTAGTCGCTTGCGACAATATGTCCATCACGCGCATATTTTGCAGTTTTACCATCATTTGAAACGCGCGCGAATATAAAAAATCGCCCACCAACACGCTGGCGGCGTTGCCAAATAGATGATTTGCTGTGCTTTTGCCGCGCCGCATGGCAGATTCATCCACCACGTCATCGTGTAGCAAGGTTGCTGTGTGGATAAATTCAACGATGGCTGCTAGCTCATGGTGCTGCGCGTTTGTAGGTTGAAATAAACCGCTAGAAATGATGACTAGTGCAGGTCGCAGACGTTTTCCGCCGCCGCCAATAATATGCTCGCTAATGGTATTGATAAGCGCGACTTCAGAATGCAGCGAAAGTCGAATAACGGTGTCAACCGCTTGCATATCGCGCGCGGTAAAAGTTTGGATGTTGTTGAAAGTCACAGTTTAATTAAAGTTGCTTGCGGCTTATAAGCCATTTAAATAATATCTCTATTTTAACACAGCCAATGTGCGCTATAAGGCGTAAGATAGCTTAAATAGCGTTTGCAATATTTGATAGTTTAAGTATAATGCGCGATTCATTTGAAGTATAGAAACAAGGCTAAAACCATGTACGCAGTTATTAAAACCGGTGGTAAGCAATACAAAGTAGAAGCGGGCGCAAAACTTAAGGTTGAAAAACTATTAGGCGATATTGGCAGCAAAGTAATTATCGACAAAGTGTTGATGATTGCAGATGGCGACACAACAACTATTGGCGCGCCTTTGGTGGCTGGCGCAAAAGTTAGCGCAACTGTGCTTTCTCATGGCCGCGCTGATAAAGTGATGATTTTTAAATTCCGCCGCCGTAAACATTACCGTAAAACACAAGGCCATCGCCAAAGTTTTACTGAAATTCAAATTGACGCAATTGCCGCTAAATAATTAGCGCCAAAGACATAAAAAGGATTAATCATGGCACACAAAAAAGCACGCGGTAGTTCTCGTAACGGTCGCGATTCACACTCACAACGCTTAGGCGTTAAAGCTTTTGGCGAAACAGTTGTAAGCGCAGGCAGCATTATTGTGCGTCAACGCGGCACTAAAATGCACGCAGGCGAAAATGTCGGCATGGGCAAAGACCACACGCTATTTGCAAAAATAGATGGCAAAGTGACTTTTTGCATTAAAGGCGCATTACGTCGCCAGCTGGTAAATATTGTTGCTGTTTAAGGTTAAGTAGTAAGATAGAAGCCTCATCGTTTGATGGGGCTTTTTTATTTAGGTCACAGCATTAGGTTTTTATAAAATGAAATTTATCGACGAAGCTACTATTAAGGTCTACGCGGGCGACGGCGGCAATGGCGTTGCTACGTTTAGGCGCGAAAAGTACGAGCCGATGGGCGGCCCTAATGGCGGCGATGGCGGCAAAGGTGGCTCGATCTATGCGCTTGCCGATCGCAACATCAATACGCTGGTGGATTATCGCTACACTCGTACCTTCCGTGGTCAGCGCGGCGAGAATGGTCGCGGCGCAGAATGTTACGGCGCAAAAGGCGAAGATAC
>JAYTEL010000017.1:0-4969 GCA_043735225.1 Methylotenera sp.
AGATGTAACAGTGCAAACCAACTTGCTGGAATCGCGCTTGTTGATTGGTGGTACGGCCAAATATCAACAGTTTACCAGTGCTATTAATGCGCAAATGCAGTCAGCGGCATTTTTTGTGGCAAAATTTAAAGAGCAAGATAATCGTCACGCCAAATTTAATGATACTGCTTACAATTTAGAACCCAATATTAAAGAAAGTCCTGGCGGATTGCGCGATTTACACATGATTTTGTGGTTGGCGCAGAGCCAACATTTAGGACAAAAATGGACTGAAATTGCTAAAAATAAGCTGATAAGCACGACTGAGCTGCGCCAAATAAAGCGCCACGAGCGCAACTTGCAAACACTTAGAATTAGGCTGCATTATTTAGCTAAACGCCGCGAAGATAGGCTGCTGTTTGATTTTCAAAATGCGTTAGCAGACGATTTAGGCTTTGTGACAAACACCAACAAGCGCGCCAGCGAGCAACTCATGCAAAGCTATTATAGAAGCGTTAATTTTATTAGTTTAATCAATGAGATATTACTTAAAGCATTAGAATCTACTTTAAGTAAAACCACGCCAATAATTACACCGATTAACAGCCACTTTGAAGCACATAATCAGTGGTTAGAAGCCAAAACGCCGCGCACCTTGCAGCAACATCCAGCGGCCATTTTGGAAAGTTTTTTATTGCTGCAACAGCACCCAGAATTAACAGGCATGGGCGCGAATTTGCTGCGCGAATTACAACGCGTTAAAAAATTAGTAAATCGTGATTTTCGTGATTCTGCAGAAAATAAAGCCCTATTTTTAAACATTTTATCGCAAGAAAACGGCGTTAACCACAGCTTACGGCGCATGAATCGTTATGGCATTTTAGGCCAATATATCACTGCATTTGGCAAAATTATTGGTCAAATGCAACATGATTTATTTCATGTTTATACGGTGGATGAGCACATTTTAAATGTACTGGCCAATTTGCGCCGCTTTGCAAAGCCTGCACTTAAACATGAGTTTCCACTGTGCAGCGAACTATTCGCGGCATTTGAAAAGCCTCATTTACTCTACCTTGCAGCACTATTCCATGATATTGCTAAAGGCCGCGGCGGCGATCATTCAAGTTTAGGCATGAAAGATGCAAGGCGCTTTTGTAAGCGACATGGATTACATAGAGAAGATACAAATTTAGTATCTTGGCTGGTAGAAGCGCATTTAAAAATGTCGTCCACTGCGCAAAAAATGGATTTGTCTGACCCTGCGGTGATTGAACAATTTGCACAATTGGTTAAAACAGAAAAACGCTTGCAGGCCTTATATTTACTAACGGTGGCCGATATTCGTGGTACTAGCCCCGCCGTTTGGAACGCTTGGAAAGCGCGTTTATTAGAAAGTTTATACTTCTCAACTAAGCGCATGCTGGGTGAAGAACGCTTTAGTTTGCAACAATCTCTTCAATTGCGCCAAGAGGAGGCAGCAAATAAGCTGGCTAAATACGGCTTACAAGCAAAATCGTACCAAGCGTTGTGGAATAACGTGGGTGACGCTTATTTTTTGCGTTTTGAGGCCGATGAAATAGCGTGGCAAAGCCGCCTGCTTACGCCACATGTTTTTACAAATGCGCCAATTGTTCGCGCGCGCTTAAGCCCAAGTGGCGACGGTATTCAAGCCATGATTTATACGCGTGATCAAGATGATTTGTTTGCACGCATTTGTAACTTTTTTGATCGCATGGCCTACAGTATTGTGCAAGCCAAAATTTATACTACCAATCATCGCTATGCACTTAATAGCTTTATTGTGTTAGATCAATCAGGTAAGTCGGTAAGTTACAGCGGTTTGTTAAAGTTTATTGAGGCTGAGCTTTACGAAAAGATCCTAATATCTACACCATTAGAAGAGCCTTTAAGCGGCCGCGTGAATCGCCAAGTTAAACACATGCCATTTGCGACGCAAGTCAATATTAGCGCGGAAAAATCTAGCAATATGCACACACTTGAATTGATAACAGCCGATCGCCCAGGGTTATTGGCCAAAGTTGCCTTTATTTTTTTACAACTACGTATCGATTTACACAACGCAAAAATCAATACTTTGGGCAAACGTGCTGAGGACATTTTTTTGGTTTCTGATAAACAAGGAAAAGCGTTAAATTCTGCACAAATTGATGCACTTTTTATACACTTTAATTCAATATAGTTTTATTTATTCAAGTGCATCATCAAAAGTTTAATAATCTTAAGTTATTGTATTTGTAACAAAAAAGTAGGGTTTATCAGTATTTGAATTATTGTGTTTATCATATTAAATATTAATTGTAATAGCTTGCATATGACGCAAGTATTTCAATTGATTCATAAACAACAATTTGAAAGGAATAAAAATGAGAGGTAACAATTTGTTAAAGTTTGTGGTTGCTAGTGTATGTGTTGCAACTACTTTTGGCGCACAAGCTAACGATAATGAGAGGGGTAAAGAAAGAAACGGTTGCGGCGCATTGCCTACTCAAATGCAACTAAAAACTGCTTTAGTTCAAGCCGTTGCCGATGAAACCAGCGGCTTAAACCTACAAATGTGGGGTACGATTGTTGATCGTGATGGCGTTGTATGCGCAGTAGCATTTTCTGGTGCAAACCGCGGCGCACAGTGGCCAGGTAGCCGCGTTATCTCTGCACAAAAGGCGAATACAGCCAACGCATTTAGCTTAGATGGCCTATCACTATCAACTGCAAATTTGTATTCTGCATCACAAGGCACCTCGGGCGCAACCCCACTTGGCGGCAGTTTATTTGGCTTGCAATTTAGTAATCCAGTTGATCCAAATGTGGCGTATGGCGGTAATGCTGCCGATGCTGGCACCAAAAATGATGGCATGATTGGCAAGCGTGTTGGCGGCGTTAATGTGTTTGGCGGCGGCTTAGCGCTATACAATGCGAATCAGCGTGTAGTTGGCGGGGTTGGCGTTTCAGGTGATACTTCATGTGCAGATCATAATATTGGTTGGCGAGTACGAAATTATTTAAAATTAGATAATCTATCACAAGTTGGCGGCGTATCTGGTGATGGAAAAAGGCCAGACAATATCATTTATGACGCACTTAACGGCGACAAAAATGGTACTACCGATGGTTTTGAGCAGCCAACTTGTTTAAACACAAAAGGCTCTGACTCATTACCTGCAGTGCGCTAGCGCGCAAACCTACTAAAATTGACTAACGCTGCATTTTAAATGCAGCGTTTTTTTATTTATCAATGTCAATTAATTTCACGCAGCAGCATCTTACTGGTGTTGAATTTATTTTATTGCGATGTAATGTAATGACATAAAGCTAGGCGCGATTAAACGGTAATGTGAAAAATATCGCGATAACAAATACTGTAATACTCAATCTTGCAAAGTTTAAAAATTTCAACAGGCAAATTATTTTATTGTAGCAATCTAAATAATCTAACCACGATTAAGTCACTCAATCAATGTGGTCAATATTTACAGGTCATTCAATCGTAAGCAAATTTGTTATTAAGATATTAAATTAGATTTACTTTGTGTAGCAACATCTAAATGGTGTGGCCAAGTTTGCTTGCCAATACACAAAATTGTTTTTAATTTAGATCAGTAATTCCACTATGTTAAAGGTGTTGCCTACCGCGCTTAAATGGCAAATAACGCTATGATGTTTAAAATAAAAAACGCGATGCGCGCCTTCCAAATAAAGCCTAAGAGCTTGCCTTATTTTGTGAATGCCCGCCTATTTTGGCATGCGGCGAGGATTCAACGATTTACACTTTTGGCATAAGCCTACAAAAACGTTCCAACAAGCTTATAAACCGAAGCGCCCAGTTAAGGGCAAATGTTATGAATGTTTATAATGCTTTTTAAGCTGTTTAAGCACTTCCCATTGTGATTTCATGCCTTTAGGAAACACCACAAAATCGCCCGCTTTAATCGTCACCATTTCGCCGCCAGCTGGTGTTACGGTAAATTCACCTTCTAGTACATAAGCTGTTTCTGTCATACCAAAATCTAATGGAAATTTTGATGGTGCGCAATCCCAAATAGACCAGCTAGAAACGCCAAGTTCTTTTAATTTTTCTGGCGTTGGGTTGTGATCGATAATAATTTGACTCATGTTAATCCTTATAAAAAATTGATTTAAAAACAAATGCCGCTAGCCAAATTGGCTTAGAGCGGCATAAAAAATTGCAGTAAATTTTGGCGGAAGAGGTGAGATTCGAACTCACGGTGGGCTCGCACCCACGACAGTTTTCAAGACTGTAGCATTAAACCGCTCTGCCACTCTTCCTAATTTAAAACTTTTTGTTACTGTTAAACCATTTGTGAAAAATGTCTTAAAAACTGTAGCATGTATAAGATTTTAAAGTTAAGCCTAAAATCTTGACTTCGCTACTTATTAAAGAAAAACAATATTATAGCAAAGTTTTAATCATCTTGAATATCTTGATTGGGAAAAAGTACGTCGGTGAAGCCAAAATCTTTTAAATTTTTAATGCGCATGGGGTATAAAACGCCTATTAAGTGATCACACTCGTGTTGCACAACTCTTGCATGAAAGCCGCTTACCAGCCTATCAATTGGTGCGCCAAATTGATCGAAGCCCGTGTAATGCAGGCGCGTATAGCGCGGCACAATGCCGCGCATGCCTGGCACCGACAAGCAACCTTCCCAACCGTCTTCCACAGCATCGTCAATAATATTAAGCGTTGGATTAATCAAAACGGTATAAGGCACTTGCTCGGCATCTGGGTAACGCGGGTTAGCTGTACCACCAGTATCTTTTTGGCCAAATATCACCACTTGCAGGCTGACGCCGATTTGCGGCGCGGCAATACCGGCGCCGTTCATATAGGCCATCGTTTCACTCATATCGGCCAGCAAATCATCTAAATCTGGCGTGTTAAATTGCTCAACTGGCTTAGCATGCTCAAGCAATAGCGCATCTCCCATGCGCAGTACGGTTTTAATAG
>JAYTEL010000018.1:0-3341 GCA_043735225.1 Methylotenera sp.
TCCTCCGCCTTGCTAGACAAAAAAATAGTGCGCATTTGCACTAAATTATTTTTAAGGAGTACGTATCATGGCATATTCAGACAAAGTTTTAGACCACTATGAGAACCCGCGTAACGTGGGTAGTTTAGACAAAAATGACCCCAACGTGGGCACTGGCATGGTCGGCGCGCCTGCTTGCGGCGATGTAATGAAGTTAATGATTAAAGTCAACGATAGCGGCATTATTGAAGATGCTAAATTCAAAACCTATGGCTGCGGCTCGGCAATTGCCTCAAGCTCGCTTGTGACTGAATGGCTAAAAGGCCGCACTATTGACCAAGCTTACGCGATTAAAAATTCTGAAATAGCGGAAGAATTAGCCTTGCCGCCAGTAAAAATTCACTGTTCAGTATTAGCAGAAGATGCCATTAAAGCAGCGGTGGCGGATATTAAAGCCAAGCAACTGGCTGCGAGAATAGCCGCTTAATTTAACTGTAGGAGCGAATTTATTCGCGATAAGCAAGATTCTAATTCGCGAAAAAATTCGTTCCTACCAAAAATGGAAAAGCATTATGGCAATTACGCTGACCCAAACTGCGGCAAACCGCGTTGAGAAATTTTTGAGTAATCGTGGCAAAGGCATTGGCCTGCGCCTGGGCGTTAAAACCACAGGCTGCTCTGGCATGGCCTACACGCTTGAGTTTGTGGATGATATGCAAGCTGAAGACACGGCTTTTGACAGCTTTGGCGTTAAGGTAATTGTCGATCCAAAAAGCTTGGCATATATCGACGGCACCGAACTAGACTTTACCAAAGAAGGCTTAAACGAAGGCTTCAAGTTCAACAACCCCAACGTAAAAGATGAGTGCGGCTGCGGTGAAAGCTTTACTGTTTAAATACAGCATTAATTTAAGCGCTTATTAACGTAGATTACGCAGATTAATGCAAATAAAATCTTTAAGCGCGGCATTGGTAATAAGCATCACTCACCAGTTCACTATTCAATATAAATAATGTTAAGTGCAAAACAATATCGGCGCATAAATGCGTTTATCAGCGGTTAAAAATTTATGCAAATTGATAACTACTTTGAATTATTTGCTCTTAAACCTGCATTCAAAATTGACTTAAACGTACTAGAAAACAATTACCGCGCGATTCAATCTGCAAGCCATCCTGATCGTTTTGTAACTTGCACTTCAGCCGAAAAGTTACAATCTATGCAAACTGCAACGCTGGCTAATGAGGCCTATTTAACGCTTAAAAACCCTGCTAATCGCGCTAAATACTTGCTTCAAATTCAGGGTATTGATGCAATAAATGAAAAAAACACGCAAATGCCAGCGGATTTTTTGATGCAGCAAATGGAATGGCGAGAAGCCATGGAAGACGCAAAAGTTGCGAGAAATGTAGGCGATTTAGAGCAATTATTGGCCGAAATGCAGGTTGATGCAAAAAACTTACAAGCTAATTTAGCAGATTTAATTGACGCAAAAAAAGAATATCAGGCCGCCACTGACGCCGTGCGTAAGTTGATTTTTATCGACAAAGTATGTGCGGATATTCATAAAGCAATTGAGCGGATGGAACAATGAAAAAATTACTAAGCCACAGAGGGCAGCCAGTACACAAACTAAAAATATTTAAATTTGGCTTTCTCTGTGCCATCACTGTTCTATGCGGCAAAAAATAAGATTCTAAATTATGGCACTTTTACAAATCTCCGAACCAGGCCAATCTACCGCGCCGCATCAACATAAACTGGCAGTAGGAATAGACCTTGGCACCACTAACTCGCTGGTTGCCACCGTGCAGAGCGGCCAAGCCACTATTTTGCTAGATGAAGATGGCCACGCCTTGCTACCATCGGTAGTACGCTATATGCCAGATGACGGTACTGATTCAAATCATGTTGATGTGGGTTACAGCGCACAAGCCGCGCAATCGCTTGACCCTCAAAATACCATCGTATCGGCCAAACGCTTTATGGGCCGCGGTTTAAAAGATATTGATATTTCGCAGCAACCTTATCAATTTGTAAATAGTGACGTTGATTCAAAACAGTTAGTGCAAATTAATACGCGGGCGGGCGTTAAAAACGCCGTTGACGTTTCAGCTGAAATATTAAAAACGTTGAAATTACGTGCAGAAAAAAGCTTTGGTTTAGAAAAAAATAGCGCCCAATTAGTTGGCGCGGTAATCACCGTGCCAGCCTATTTTGATGATGCGCAGCGCCAAGCCACCAAAGATGCGGCGCAACTGGCGGGTTTAAACGTGCTGCGTTTACTTAACGAGCCAACCGCTGCCGCAGTGGCGTATGGCTTAGATAATGGCTCTGAAGGCACCTATGTAATTTATGACCTTGGCGGCGGCACGTTTGATGTGAGTATTTTAAAGCTGGCAAAAGGCGTATTTGAAGTATTAAGTACCAATGGCGATAGCACGCTAGGCGGCGACGATTTTGACCGGCGTATTTTTTGCTGGATTTTAGAACAAAGACTGGCCGAAACTGCCAGATGTACACCAATAAATGCCTTTGACACTCGGCTATTGCTAACCAAAGCGCGGGAAGCCAAAGAATGGCTAACTGACCATGCTAATGCGCAAATTACCTGCAAATTAAGCACGGGTGATGTTATTGATGTAACATTAAATACCAAACAATTCAACGAGTTAACGCAGACGTTGGTACAAAAAACATTGACGCCTTGCAAAAAAGCACTGCGCGATGCAGATTTGACGATTGACGACATTAACGGTGTTGTAATGGTGGGGGGCGCAACGCGTATGCCGCAAATTAGGCTAGCAGTGGCAGACTTTTTTAAGCAAACGCCACTCACGAATTTAGATCCCGATAAAGTCGTGGCGCTGGGCGCGGCCATTCAAGCCAATACATTGGCGGGCAATCGCAGCGATGCTGATTTATTATTGTTAGATGTGATTCCGCTATCACTGGGCCTAGAAACTATGGGCGGCTTGGTAGAAAAAATTATTCCGCGCAACAGCACCTTGCCAATTGCCCGCGCGCAAGAATTTACCACGTTTAAAGACGGACAAACCGCCATGAGCATTCACGTGTTACAAGGCGAGCGCGAACTCATGACCGATTGCCGCAGCCTTGCCAAATTTGAACTGCGCGGCATACCGCCAATGGTGGCAGGTGCGGCGCGTATTCGCGTAACATTTACTGTTGATGCAGATGGATTATTAAGCGTTTCTGCGCGCGAAATCGTTAGCAATATTGAGGCGAATATTATCGTTAAGCCAAGTTACGGCTTAAGTGATGAACAAATGCTAGCAATGCTAAAAAGTAGCTTTGGCGCGGCCGAAAGCGATAAAAACGCACGCATGTTAAATGAAGC
>JAYTEL010000019.1:0-7961 GCA_043735225.1 Methylotenera sp.
CGAGCCACGCAAAAACTGGTTTAACGGCTACGATGCAAGTAAAGGTGAATCTGCTTGGGAAGGCTTCGTGGAAACCGAGGCAGAGCAGGCTGATTGGCAATGGTAAAGCGTGGCGAGGTTTATTGGGTGAGCCTCGACCCGACAGTTGGCAGTGAAATCCGCAAAACTCGCCCCGCACTCGTCGTCTCACCAGACGACATGAACGCCGCTTTAGCGCGCATTATCATCGCCCCGCTCACCAGCAAAGGCCAAGCGCTTGGTTGCCGCCCACAAGTTACTTTCAACGCTAAGCCTGCCCGCATTCTGCTCGACCAAATTCGCAGTGTAGATAAACAAAGGTTAGGCGACAAAATGGGTGAAATCCCTTTAAAAATTTGGCACCCCACTCTATTAGAGATGCTCGCATGACAAATAACAGCGTGGCTGGTAAGCCCGTGTTTAATCGTACTGTGACGTTGCGGGATGCTTGGCAAAAGTAATGAAAAATAAAAACTCAGTCCAGCCGTCATTCCCGCGTAGGCGGGAATCCATTGAGATTGAGCGAGAATGGCTCAAATTGGCTCGTCAACGACTCGAAGATATAGAATCAAATAAAGTAGAGATGATTCCATTAGAAGTTGTACGTAATAGAGTTGATTGCTTGCTTAGTAAATGAAAAAAATTATCATCATTGCAGGGCCAAACGGTGCAGGTAAAACTACCTTTGCCCGCGAATATTTACCCAATGAAGCCAACTGTCCTATCTTTGTAAACGCGGATTTAATCGCCGCTGGTTTAGCACCATTTGCGCCAGAGACCGCATCAATAAAGGCTGCTAGGCTGATGCTAAAAGAAATTAAAACCTACGCAGCAGCCAACCGAAGCTTTGCGTTTGAAACCACGCTCTCGGGAAAAGCATACGCAAAACACATCGCAGATTGGAAAAAACAGGGTTATCACATCACCATGTTTTTTCTAAGCTTACCAAATGCAGAATTTGCCATCACCCGTGTGGCTGCTAGAGTTGCCGCTGGCGGACACAATATTCCCGAAGCAACCATACGCCGCAGGTTTAAATCTGGCCTCAATAATTTTCAAACTATATACAAACCACTGGCAGATTCCTGGTCTTTATACGACAATTCCAAAGAACAACCACTGTTGCTTGAAACTGGAGATAAATGATGCAAAACCTAATCACACCTAGCAGCCCAGAACTCATTGCCGCAGATAAAGCCTTGCGACGCGCTGCCGCCAATGTAAAAAAACAAGCGGAACAGCAAGGTACGCCATACGTTGTTTACCGTGAGTCGGGTACAGGTAAAGTTTTAAACAACCCCACGCAAAGCAAAAAATAAAAAGTAATGTATTATTCTTAAAGGTTAATAAATGCTTTCTCAACTAGAGGCTGATCAGTATATAAAAGAGGCAAAGGAGGCTATTCGCAGCGAAGTTCTTAGCTGGAAGGCATCTACTCGTTATGATGAACAAGTGATTTCTGTAGGCGAGTCTAACACTTTGTTTCTATTGACTCTCACGAGAAACCCATTTGAAATAAAAGCTCATCTGCGCACTAAAACTCATAATGTACCACTCGCTAGAATTGACTCGTATCAACAACACTTTAACCCAGATGGTTCAAAAGTAACTGGTCCGCATTTACACTTGTTCAGAGAGGGTTATTGCCAGCTACAGTGGGCTGAAGAAATTGACTGGTATGATGTGAACAAACCTCTTGAAACGATTTATAAATTTCTAGAGATTATTCAAACTCGGTTTCCTAGGGGCATTCAGGTGGATTGGTTATGATTCCTTCTTACATGCATGACACATCATCAGACTATCTAGATTGGCTGAAAAGTAATTTAGTTACATTTAAGAAAGGTGAGTCGCAGATACTTAGCACGCCTTTTTTAGATCCATTTAATGATGGCATTGAAATACTTCTAGACAATAGCGGTAGTGAAATGATTTTGCACGATGGTGGCAGAACCATAGATAACTTGCTTGATATGGGCGTTCAAATCGACAAATCCGAAAGACGCCAAAATATTATACAAAATGCTATAGCTGGATGTGGAGTAAAACTTAATAATGGAAGACTAGAAACAGTTGTTACACAATCAAATAGAGCTCAGAGATTGCATTTTTTAACAATGGCAATCTTAAGACTTAACGATTTATGGATGACCTCATCTCCTAGAACTGTAACTGATTTTTTTGAAATAGTTAAAGAGTACTTTGATAGCCATGATGTTTTATACACAGCTAACAAAAGCATTACTGGTAGAACAGTTGAACACCCAATCGACTTTATTATACCCTTGCCTAAAGGTCGTGACCGCCTCATTAAGTTAATTGCAAAACCAGACTTACAGGCAGCAAAAGTTGCTTCGTTTACATGGTTTGATATACAAGAATCGCAACCAAATGCAGAAAGAATTGTTTTATTAAACGACGTAAACTTATCTGAAAGTGAAGTAGATTCGCAAGAAAAACTTATAAGTAAGAAATCTATTAACGAAAATGTAATTTCTATTCTAAAAGGCTATAGCAATCAAGTTTTATCTTGGAGCGAAGCTCAAAATGATCACACTTTCGCGCAAAAAATTAAGACTTCTAATTAAGATAATTTTCCTCAGACGCACTTAATTTAATGAAAAAACGCCTACAAAAACTCAAAAAATTACGCCCTAAAAAAACCAGCGCACCTGTTGATTCGCCTGTTTACGTGGGTGATATTGATGTAACTTTGCTCGCAAAGCCAACCATCAGCAAAATACTGTATGACGCCAGCGAGATTTTAGAGTGCGTGTTGACGGCAGCTGATTTGGCGGCGTTTAAACCTGATGCACTTTTATCTAATGCCAGCGGTGGTGCTGGGCAGAGGCTGTGGCTGAATATTCACGGTGTGCATGATGTTGATTTAATTAAACAAATTGGGGCTATTTTTAAGCTGCATCCGCTAGTCATTGAAGATATTTTAAACACCGAGCAGCGCCCAAAAGTGGATGAGTTTGATAGTTATATCTTTTTAGAAACACGTAATTTTTATTACGATAGACAAACCATGTCGGCCAGTAGTGAGCAGATTAGTTTAGTGCTTGGCCACAATTTTTTACTGACTTTTCAAGAGCGTTCAACAGGCGCTTTTGAGCCGATTCGCGAGCGCCTGCGTGCAAGCCGAGCCCAAATTCGCGAGTTGGGTGTGGATTATTTGGCGTATTGTGTCCTTGATAGCATAGTGGACCGCTATTTTAACGTGCTAGAAGATGTGGGCGAAGATAGCGAAGAATTAGAAAACTTATTACTAACCAAACCCAGCAATAACGAGCTGCAAGATATTCACCAACTTAAACACGTAAGTATTGAGCTGCGCCGCGCGGTGTGGCCGCTGCGCGAGGTGTTAAATAGCTTAATTCGCAACGAAAAAGGCTTTTTTAAGCCTGCCACCATGCCTTATTTACGTGATGTGTATGACCATACGGTAAATTTTATTGAGTCGCTAGAATCCATTCGCGATACTTTAAGTAGCATGATGGATATTTACATGGCCAGCATGAGCCAGCGCGTTAATCTCGAGCTACGCGCGCTAACCGTTGTAACCATGTTGTTTATGCCCGCCACGCTAATAACGGGTGTGTTTGGCATGAATTTTGACTATATGCCGTGGTTAAAACACAAAGATGGTTTTTATTGGGCGCTTGGGCTTATGTTTAGTATTGCTACAACCATGCTATTGATTTTTTGGCGCAGGCAATGGGTAAGCAAAAGCGTGTTTTCCACGGATCACAGCAATACCTAAGCAAAAATTACGCATATCTGCGCAATTATTAATTGATTTGCTGCGTAATATTCTATTAGCTACGCGTTTGTTATATTAAACGCGTGCTTATATTAGCCGCGCGCTCATCTTTTAATCTGCGCGACTTATAAGCTGCGCGACTTATAATTTGCGCGGCTTATAAACTGCGCAGTCTTTCAATCTGCTCGGCTTATTAGCTGTGCGTCTATTTTATTAGCTGCGCGTATTTGGCGCGAATTTTCGCTGCTTTTGGCGCCGCAACCGCCAAGCAATAAGGGTTGCCAGGGTTTTTATCAAAATATTGTTGATGATAATCTTCAGCAGGATAAAACGTACTGGCGCCGTTAATCTCGGTGACAATGGGCGCGTTATATACAAATGCTGAATTAAAGCTTTCAATTGTTTCTTCCGCCGCCGCATATTGCGCATCATTTTGACAAAACACGGCTGAACGGTATTGTGTACCCACATCGTTACCTTGGCGATTAAGCGTGGTTGGATCGTGGCTCACCAAAAACACCTCTATCAGCTTTTCAAAGCTTAACTCATCTGCATCAAAGGTAATCTTAATGCCCTCTGCATGACCAGTGTCGCCATTGCAAATGTCTTTGTAGGTTGGGTTGCTCGTATGGCCGCCAATATAGCCAGACTCGACTTTGCTCACACCTTTTAACTGGCTAAAAACGGGTTCGGTGCACCAAAAACAGCCACCTGCAAAAATTGCGATTTGTTCATTAATCATGCTACTTCCACCTTTAAAATTTAGATTGTTGCATATTTTACTGACAATTTATTGACCAAATATTAGTCAATTTTTTTCATTAAACATTACATACCATTTAATAAAAAACGTTTTTTGCTAATTTTTTATCTTAATATTTATTTTATAATTTAATCATTATATGCCGCACAACGCTGTAATCTTCAATCGCGTACATCGACATATCTTTGCCGTAGCCCGATTTTTTCATGCCGCCGTGGGGCATCTCGCTCACCAGCATAAAGTGCGTATTTACCCAAGTGCAGCCGTATTGCAGTTCGGCAGATACGCGCATTGCGCGACCAACATTGCTTGTCCAAACCGAGCTTGCCAATCCGTATTCTGATGCATTTGCCCAGCCCACTACTTGCTCTTCATCATCAAACCGCGTGATTGACACCACAGGGCCAAACACTTCTTTGCAGACAATTTCGTCCGAATGTTTGGCACCTGCAATAATGGTCGGCGCGTAAAAAAAGCCTTTTCCATCAATCACTTTGCCGCCAGTCGTCACTTCAATATGTTTTTGTGTTCTTGCTCTATCGACAAAGCCCGCCACACGCTCACGCTGCCGCGCCGAGATTAATGGCCCCATTTCCACACCATTTTCTTTTTGCTCACCCACTTTAATGCTTGATACCGCGCTAGATAACTCAGCAACTAGCTTCTCGTAAATCTTTTTGCCTGCATAAATGCGACAAGCCGCCGTGCAATCTTGGCCTGCGTTGTAAAAGCCGAAAGTACGCACACCATCTACTACTGCGGCCAAATCGGCGTCGTCAAATACGATGACTGGTGCTTTTCCACCCAATTCTAGGTGCGTGCGCTTCACACTTTTCGCCGCTACATCCATAATTTTTTGACCAGTTGAAATGTCACCAGTAATCGAAATCATCTGCACTTGTGGCTGCGAAATCATTGGCGCGCCAACTGATTCGCCGCGACCATTTAAAATGTTAACCACACCTGCGGGGAAAATATCGGCGATTAGTTCAGCCAATTTCAAGGTGGTCAATGGCGTCATATCACTTGGTTTTAGCACCACCGTATTGCCCGCCGCCAGTGCTGGGCCTAGCTTCCAAGTTGCCATCATTAAGGGGTAATTCCACGGCGCAATGCTCGCCACCACACCTAATGGGTCGCGCCGAATCATGCTGGTGTGGCCGGGCAAATACTCGCCCGCCAGTGAACCTGTCATATTACGCACCGCGCCCGCAAAAAATCGAAACACATCTGCAACGGCAGGAATCTCATCGTTAAGTGCCGCCAGATAAGGCTTGCCGCAGTTTTGCGATTCAAGTTCGGCAAACTCTGTTGCGTTCGCCTCAATCGCATCCGCCAGCTTCAACAACATCGTCGCACGCTCACGTGGCGTAGTTTTTTTATAAGTTTTAAAAGCTGTCGCCGCTGCGTTTACCGCGCTTTCAATTTGCGCCAGTGATGCCTCATTGACCAAGCAGATTTCCGCACCATTAGCGGGATTTAACACGCTAATCGCTGCGCCATCACCTTTCACAAATTGGCCGTTAATCAATAGTTTTGTTTGTATCGTCATCATCGTTTTTCTCTTATTAATTTATATTTTAAGCTACTTAACTGAAAGTTTACTTACCACTGCCTGCAATTATTTCACTACCGCGCGTTAAATAAACCGCCAACATTATGGGCAGCGCCGTAATCAACATTACCATCATGGCAACGACATTGGTAATGGCCGCATCGCGCGGTCGCGCAAGTTGATTGAGTAGCCAGATGGGTAGCGTGACTTCATGGCCTGCGGTAAAAATGGTGACGATTAACTCATCAAAAGAAAGCGCAAACGCGAGCAAGCCGCCCGCCAATAGGGCAGTTGCCAATTGTGGCAAGATAATTCTTCTAAACGTAGTAAAGCCATCGGCGCCCAAATCCATCGACGCTTCTACCAAGCTGTGTGACATACGCCGAAAGCGTGCGACGACGTTGTTGTAAATCATCACCACGCAAAAAGTGGCGTGGCTAACCACAATCGTCCAAAAGCCCAGCTCAATATTAAGCAAGCTCATGGCAGAAAGTAGTGCGATGCCGGAAATAATACCAGGTAGCGCGATAGGTAAAATCAGTATAGTGGTGATGACGTTTTTGCCAAAAAAGTTGCGGCGATATAAAGCGGCTGCGGCCATTGTGCCCATGATAAGCGCCAGCAAAGTCGCCACTGTCGCTACTTTTAACGACAGCACGATGGCCGACATGACATCATCGCGCGCAAACGCCGCGCTAAACCATTTGAGCGTAAAGTAAGTATTATTGCCATCGTGCGCGACAAAGGCGTTGATTAAAATTAACACGATGGGAAAGTGCAAAAATGCAAGTCCGCAATAGGCAAATGTTTTCAGCCACAAAGGAGAAGATGGTTGCGCTTTAGGCATGCTCAAACTCTTCTTTTTTATCTGTCATTCCCGCGCAGGCGGGAATCCATTTTAAATCTAAGGTCAACATGGATTTCCGCTTTAGCGGGAATAACGGAATAGAGGTGAATAGGAGTTTTTCAATGCATACATTTTTGTAAAGCAACCATTTTAACTCCTGCTTTATTTTATAAAGCATCGAAAGCTCCCGCACGTTTTGCCAAAGCCAAATAAATAAATATCAACACAATTGGCACCACGGTAAACGCCGCCGCCAGCGGCATATTACCGATAGAGCCTTGCATGGTGTACACCATGGTGCCAATGTACAAGCCACTAGGGCCGATGAGTTGCGGGATAATGTAATCGCCCAGTGTAAGCGAAAAAGTGAAAATTGAACCTGCGATGACTCCAGGAAAAACCAGTGGCAATAACACTTTACGGAAAGTTTGCGCGGGTTTTGCGCCTAAATCACTGGATGCTTGCAACAAGTTGGTCGGTACGCGTTCTAGCGCGGCTTGAATCGGCAAAATCATAAACGGTAGCCAAATATAGGTAAATACAATAAAGCGCCCAAGGTTAGAGGTTGCTAGCGTATAACCGCCAATAACTGGCAATTGCAATACTGCATTTATTGCGCCAATTAAACCTAAGTAGTTGAATAACCAATATAAAATACCTTGTTGCGATAAGATTACCGTCCACGCGTAGGTTTTTACAATATAGCTTGCCCACATTGGCAGCATGACCGCGATGTAGAAAAAACCTTTTTCGCGTGCGCTGCCGTAACGCGTCATGTAATAGGCGATTGGGAAGCCAATGCACGCACACGCAACTGTTACCGCCACCGCCATGCTTAAGGTGCGTAGGATAATGTCGAGATTGGTGCTATCGAATAAAACGCGGTAGTTATCGAGCGTTAAATCATGCGTGACCGCCATGCTAAAGTCATCAAACGTGTAAAAACTTTGCCAAAGTAGTGCAAATAACGAGCCTAGGTAAATCACACCAAACCATAATAAAGGCGGGGTTA
>JAYTEL010000020.1:0-10816 GCA_043735225.1 Methylotenera sp.
TGCCAAGAATTTGATGACTGTTGTCCACATAATAGTAAAGATTAATTAAATGTTATCATTTACTAGAATGCGTTTTAGAGCCCAAAATATAACCCAGCAATACACCAGCGCCTATTGCCACAGCTAAGCTCGCAATTGGCTTGTCTTGCACAGTTTGCACTGTGCGGTCACGGCCTACCTCATAAGCGTGGCTTGCTTCATCTTTAACAATACCTTTTAATTGATTGGCTTTATCAACAATTTGATCTTTAATATCAGCAATATTGGACGCGCTGGTGTATTGGCCTAATAAAGATTTTAAACTTTCAATAACACCAATCGCTTGCGCTTTGGTTTCTTCAGATTGTACATGTACCATATTTAACACCTCGTTAGCTTCGTTTTTGACATCATTTTTAATTCTATCAGCCACTATTTCAGCGTTTGTTTTCACATTATTAGCCAAATTAGCTGCTTTGTCTTTTAAATCATCTTGTGCATTTATATTAAACATTTTATTTCCTTTGAATAGTTGATTAATTGAGAGTTTTTACGGTTTTCTGCCCATTAAATACGAAATAATTGTAATGGCTAAAAACACGAAAAATAGAACTTTTGCTATTTCAGTTGCGCCTGCGGCAATACCGCCAAAACCAAAAACAGCTGCAATAAGAGCAATAACAAAAAACACAACGGTGTAGTGCAACATAATTGTTCCTTTCAATTTTTACTTGCTTACTATAATATTAAAATTACAAATTTAGCTTAAATAATGAATTTAATCATTAGCTTTCACAAATCTACTATATAAAATCAGGTTGTTTTTTTTCAGCATGGCTTAGCTGATTTCACTGTCAGAAAGCACCTACAGCAATAATTTAACTAACAGGATAATATGCGCAACAATGAGACTTTTCAGTAAAATTTGGTTTTGGGGCGAGCGCATTGTTGCCTTATTAGGCGGGCGCACCATCGCTACCCTATCAGCCGCATTACTTATTGCCTTTGGGTCGGTGATGTTTAGTGATAACTGGATTGTTTCATTTAGCAATCAAGTGGATACCATTAAACAGGTGCGCGAAAATATTGGGCTGTTACACCAGCTAAAAGGTAGTATGTACGAAGCCGAAAGCGCGCATCGCGGCTACATGATTACTAAACGCAAAGAATATTTAGCGCCTTTTAACGCCGCAATTGACAACGCCAAAGCCAAAATTAAACTTAGCGAGGTGTTGGTTAATATAACCGCATTCCCTCAAAACAAAGCGTATGAGTTAGAAAAGTTACGCGCGATTAGCGCGATTGTTGAGGCAAAATCGGCTGAAATGATGTTAATCATTAAGTTAATTGAACAAAATAAAATTGAAGAAGCGAATCAAATTATTAACTTAGACGTTGGAAGTTACAAATGCAAAATTTTGTGGCTACAACCGATCAATTAGTGATGCACCAAACCGATATTGTCGATGATATGGTAAAAAAACGTCGCAATACGGTTAACCTTGCACGGGCTTCGGTTATAGGTGGCTCGGTAATATTAATTTTATTAGTGGCCATGGTGATTAAACAATTGCTAAAAGAATTAGCCATTAAAAGCCGCGCCCAACAACAAGTTTCAAAAGAAAATGCTGACTATGAAATTAAATTAAAACAACAAACGCAACTATTACGCAGCATGGCTTTAGATTACCAAGCCGATGTTGAGCGCGAGCGACAAAAATTATCGCGAGAACTGCATGATGAATTAGGCAGTATTTTTACCGCAACCAAAATGGATTTAGCTTGGTGCATAAAAAAAATAAATCTAAGCGCACCTGATGTGGCCGAAAAATTAACTAAAACTACGGGCTATATCAATCAAGGCATTCAATTTCAGCGTCATATTGTGCAAGAGTTGCACCCTTCTATGATTTCCACTTTTGGTTTTTGGCCCGCATTGACGGCTTTAATAAAAGATGCTGCAGAGCGCAATAAATGGCGCTTAACCATTAATTTACCGCATCCTACGACGCCGCTAAATGAAACGATCAGTTTAATTGCATACCGTATTGTGCAAGAAAGCCTGAATAATGCAAACAAATATGCCAAAGCAACAGCCATTAATGTCGATGTGATGTTAGACGATCATTACATTAAGTTGGAAATTAGCGACAACGGCATTGGTGTAGATATGCAATCATTAAGCGGTTTGACGCATGGATTATCTGGCATGCGCCACCGCGTTCAGGCCATTGGCGGCCATTTTGAAATGATTAGCAGCCCAAGCCAAGGCGTATTAATTAGCGCGTTAATGCCTTTAGATGTGGTGGCTAAAAGCGCAATTGAGGTTGAAAGCCAACATCTTTTATTAGTGCAAAGTAAGAGTCATTCGCTTAATAGCTAGACTTAATCATAACAATCTTAATATTTTTAAATTTTATCATCTTAATATTAATCGTCTAAACATTTACAAGCGCTTGTAGGCTTGGGCTGACAGCTAATTCAGCAGTTTAACGATTATTCTTATTTACTAATCCTTGCAAAATATAGTGTGTCGCAAAACAATTTATTTTTGTTTTGTTTATATCTTTATTCAAGGAGTAAATAATGAAAACGCCTAACAACATTAAATGCAAATCGATAGCTGCCTCATTGGCTGTTGTAACCATTGCTATTAGCACATTTACAGCTAGCACGCTTGCGGTAGCTGCTGTCGATGTTAACAACGATTACGACATCATTAATGGCTGGCAAACCTCACTAGCCGCAGAATTTTCACATTTAGATTCATCTGGAAACGGCTTATTAATGCCTTTAGAGGCAACAAGGGGCAAAGCCTTTAATAAAAAAACATTTGCCAAGGCTGATGCTGATAATGACGGCACCATCGATCAAGAAGAATACATTCAGTATAGAACCAATATGGGCGCTAAAGATGTGCCTGCAACTATGAATATTGAGCCTAGCAATTCTAGTAGCCTGTCAAATGATAATATAAATACTACTAAGGCAACAATTGATGAGCCTCAACCAATTATACAAACCGCTGAAACCGCGCAAGACAACGCAGAACCTAAAAATCGTAAAGTGGGTGAGGTGTTTGATGACAGCATGATTACCACCAAAGCCAAAGCGGCAATCTTCAATACGCCCAATTTAAAAACACTGCAAATAAGCGTAGAAACCCGTAAAGGGGAAGTGGTATTGAGCGGATTTGTAGATAACGAAGCCGCAAAAATGAAAGCTGAAGAAGTGGTGAGGACAGTTGGCGGCGTTCAGTCTGTTACCAATAATTTGGAGGTAAAAAGATAAATTTTTATAAGGAATCAGTTAGGCTTAGTTTAAACAATTAACTAAATTAAAAAATTAGCCGAGTTGTAAAACTAACTAAGCTAATATGAAATAGTTTCACATACAATAATGCCCTGCAAGCCAATATATATGCGGCTTGCAGGGCATTATGTTAATTGTATATTTTTAGTTTACTGTAATTTAATTGACATGATTGTTTTAAATTACTGTTTGTTACATTAATGCGATAGAAACGAATTAAAATTTGCATTTTGCAATAACTCATTTGTAATACCACCAAGCACCCACTCACGAAATCTGCTATGTCCGTAAGCGCCAGTAATAACCACATCAGCCTCATATTTTTTGGCGATAGCAATGAACTGCGCGGCATCAGTATCGGTGGCTACAGAAACCTCAGCCTTTGCCGCAATACCATGACTTTTTAGCCAAATCACCACATCGTTTAAGCGCTCTGCTGCGCTTTCCTGATTATCTTTGGTGACGATTTCAAATACGATCACTTGCGTCGCCAATTGCAATAAAGGGATAGCATCGACAATTGCCCGCTTAGCTTCACGCGACTCTTTCCAGCCTATCAGCATGGTATTGAACTTAAATTCTGCCTTAGGCGCTTGCGCATTGACTGGCACCGCCAACACTGGGCGGCCTGATTGCATAACAATGCCACCTGCATTAGCGTAATTAGGTCCTTCATAAAAATCACTAGGCGTAGCGCCAGTAATAATTAAATCGACACGGCTGGCATGTGCCACTACATAATCGACTGCAGGCTCCATCGTTACAGTTGATAGCCAATCTACAGGTTTATCGTGATCTTTAAAAGCCGCTTCAAATAAATCTTTTTCAGTGGCTATTTTCTCTTCTAATATTGTTTGTTCACGGTCAAAAAAATCAATTAATTGGTAACCTTGACCATAAATCATGAGCGTTTGTTGGCCAACAATTATGCCGATAACTGCCGCATGACAGCGCTGCGCAATTTGCTTGGCTGCATTTAAAACCGCAGTATTTGGATGACCAAGTTGTAAATGCACCATTAATGTTTGATAACTCATGTTGGCATTTCCTTAATAAACAATTAAGTTTTACTACTGATTAATATTAATCTATCACTATGGTTTCATCTGTACGCTAGAACACATAACTTTAAATTTAGCATATGTGTGCTGGCAGACAGAGGGCATAAAAAAATGGCCGTATTATCTAGACAATATGAAAATAGTATTTGCAATTTTAATACCACAGTTTTAATACCACAGTTTTAATTAAGGCGTTTTCATGAAGCAAAATAAAATCGACATTAATTGTAAGCAGTTTAATTGTGATGCACAGCAAAATTTGTACATGGCAACAGATGGCCATTTAGCTAATAGTCGTTTAGTAGATAACCATTTAGCTGTTAACAATTCAGGCCTGATTGCTGACAAACGGTCGCAGGTAGCGGGCAAAATTGAAGCAACATTTGGCCTTAAATATGAAGCCTGAGATGATGAAAGCCTTGGTATACACCAATGTAGGCCAAAAAAATTTGGTTAATTGCCCTAAACCCAGCATTAAAGCGCCTACAGATGCCGTTGTTAAAATGCTTAAAACAACCATATGTGGCACCGATTTGCATATTATTAAAGGTGACGTTGCTACGTGTAAGCCTGGCACAATTTTAGGTCACGAAGGCGTTGGCATAATTGAAGCAGTTGGTGCAAGCGTAACAACATTTAAAGTAGGTGATAAAGTCATTATTTCTTGCATTAGTGCTTGTGGGCGCTGCGATTATTGCCGCAAAACTATGTTTTCGCACTGCACAACTGGTGGTTGGATTCTTGGTAATACAATAGATGGCACGCAAGCAGAGTTTGTACGCATTGTGCATGCTGATACCAGTTTGTACTTGATTGCAAAAAATTGTGATGATGATGCTTTTGTGATGTTAAGTGACATTTTGCCCACAGGTTTTGAATGTGGCGTGTTAAATGGCAAGGTGAAAGTAGGCGCAACTGTTGCAATTGTTGGCGCTGGGCCAATAGGCTTAGCGGCGTTACTGACAGCGCAGTTTTATTCACCCGCTGCAATCATCATGATTGATATTGATGACAACAGGCTTAAAGTGAGCCGAAAATTAGGTGCAACCGCCACTTTTAATAGTAAAGATGTCAATGCCGCAAAGCAAGTGATGACGTTAACCAATCAAATGGGCGTAGATACGGCGATTGAAGCGGTTGGAGTGCCTGCCACGTTTGAGCTTTGCCAAAAAATTATTGCGCCTGGCGGCATTATTGCCAATGTTGGCGTACACGGCAAAAAAGTTAATTTGCATTTAGAAAAGCTATGGTCGCGCAACATTACAATTACCACACAACTAGTTGACACACTGTCAATTCCAACCTTGTTAAAAACGGTGCTAACAAAACGTATTGACCCCACGCAATTGATTTCGCACCACTTTAAATTAGATCAAATTATGCAGGCATACGACGTCTTTAGTCATGCAGCAAACACAAAAGCGCTTAAAGTGATTATCGAAAAAAACGATGAATGACCAATTAGAGAATAACTTGAAACCCATTAAAATTACTATTGACGAATTGGCAATGCAAACCAGCCACCACGCGGCTAGCGGTTTTTCTGACCATTTTGCACTGGGTTTTACAATGGTGCTACGCTGGGGCGCCGATACTTTTTTTGCCAAGCGTTACGGGCATCGGGCTATTGTGCTTGAAACGGTTGCGGCAGTGCCTGGCATGGTTGGCGCAACTATCCAACACCTTAACAGCTTGCGCCGCATGAAAGATGATGATGGATGGATTCGCACGCTGATGGAAGAAGCAGAAAACGAGCGTATGCACTTGATGACTTTTATTGAGATTGCTAAACCAACTTTATTTGAACGCATTGTAGTGATGACCGCGCAATGGGTTTTTTACGTCGGCTTCTTTATGCTCTACATAATCTCTTCAAAAACAGCGCACCGCATTGTGGGCTATTTTGAGGAGGAAGCAGTGATTAGTTACACCTACTATTTACAAGAAATTGATGAAGGCCGTTCACCTAATATAGCTGCGCCGGCCATTGCTATTCATTATTGGAAAATGCCTGCTGATGCCACATTGCGTGATGTAATCATGATTGTTAGAGCTGACGAAGCGCACCACAGAGATATTAATCATGGCTTTTCAAACAAGCTAGCGGGGCTGCCCGTTGATGAGGCGCACGCTGCGCCGTATCCGCAACATGCTGATAGCTTGCGTATGGATGCATAAAATGATGATTACTTTATTGACCATGCTATAAGCCAATCATGAAAAAAACTGATACACATATCCAGCAAGATATTATTGCCGAATTAAAATGGGATCCGTCAATTGATGCGGCGCATATTAAGGTGGCGGTGCTAAACGGCGATGTGACTTTAACGGGACTGGTGAGCAGCCAAGCAGAGAAACTAAATGTTGAGCGCTCGATTAAACGCGTTTCTGGGGTAAATGCCGCGGCTATTAATTTAACTATTTTGATGCAAGATTCTGTCAAAAAAAGTGATGTTGAAATTGCTTTTAGGGCAATTAACTTGTTGCAATGGATGACCTATTGTAATGAAACAGCCATTGCTGTGACGGTAGAAAATGCCTGGGTAACGCTTTCTGGTGAGGTAATTTGCAAGTATCAAGAAGATGCGATTTTGAAAACGATTAGTCATTTAGTGGGCGTTGCAGGCATAAATAACAACATCCGCATCCAACAAGTGACATCCACACAAGACATTAAAGCGGAAATTGAACAAGCATTAAAGCGGCATTTAGATGCGGGGGCAGATCATATTTTGATTGAAGTGCGCATGGGCCAAGTAACGCTATCTGGCACTGTTAACAATTGGCACGATGCAACACTTGCCGCAAAATCTGCCTCTAACACACGCGGCGTATGGAGCGTGCAAAATAATATCAGTGTTAATTGCGATTAATACCAATCATATTTTTACCCATTACGTTGTCATACAACTTAGAGGCTTCTAGCGCTTTACAATGATTAAACTAGCAATAGCACCCGCATTTTTAATGACTCATATGGGCGGTTTACTAGCGATTATGCAAAACAACTTAGCGTGAATCATTCATCGGGCGCTTTACATTAGCACCGAATGGCACAATCTACCAGTAAGACTAATTGATTATGTAAACGCTAAAATTTGCGAGCTTTTCACAATGTGCCTAAAATATGTGACACAGTAAATAAGCTACGCCATCTTTAAGTGCATTATGCTTATGGTGCATATCGCACTGCCCGATTTATGAATTAGTGAGCCATTAATAAAGTTTAAGTGCTTGGTTATTTTTTGATTCATTTACTTTAGTAATGCTTGCTGATTTGCATGTTGATTTGCATGTTCAGTGGGCCATATTGATATTAAAAATAAAGTAATTGCCAATGTCACTGGGCCAAGAATAAGTCCCGACGAACCAAACAGCATTAAACCACCCACTAGCGATATAAAAACCAATAAAGTATGTTGGTGAAGCCGATTACCAACTAGCATTGGCCGCAGTAAATTATCAACAGTGCCAACCACCAGCGTACCCCATAATACCAACATAAATCCTTGTCCCCAATTGCCCTCTAAGGCCAAAAATAAGGCAGCGGGCAACCAAATTATTGATGTCCCTAGTACAGGTATTATTGCTAAAGCGCTCATCATAACGCCCCACAATAAGGGCGCAGGCAAGCCAAGCCACCAAAACATAAACCCGCCTAAACAACCCTGAACCGCCGCAACAGCCAACGTGCCATACACAATGGCATGAATCGTGTCGCCAATATGCTTAAAAAGATGCTGTGATTGTGCGCTAGATAACGGTAAAAAGCTTGCTAAATGTTGCTTTGCCGATTGTCGATCGCGCAAGAAAAAAAACAGTAAATAAATAGTAATTACAAAACCAATTATTTGAAAAATAGAGCTTTTTATTAGTGAACCTGCAGAATTACTCACCCAACTTGTAAAAGATTTAACCGTTTCGGGTAGATTAATTTGTTGCTCAATTTTTTCGACGATTGGTGCGAACCTTGGTTGAGAGTTTAATAAACGGCGCCAGTCGCCAGATTCTACTTTTTTTTCAATTAATTGCGCGCCGCTGACGGCTTGCACAGCCAGCTGTTGGCCTACAAATAGCACTGGCACAATTACCATAACGCTAATAACAAGTACCGTTAGTAAAGCAGCTAAACTCTTATATTTTAGCTTTGATTCTAGCCAAACTTGCATGGGCGCAAATAAAATAGCTAGTGTTAGCGCCCAAATTAACGCAGGCAAAAAAGGCAGCGCCATTAAATAACAAAGGTAAACTGCAAAACCTGTGGTTATAAATAATAAAATGCGCCTAGCATTACCGCCCAATAATGCATCTAAACCGCCTGAATTTTGTGGCAAAGGTTTTTGTGTGGCAGGTTTTGGCGTAAAAGGTTTTTGCATATTATTTACTGCGTTAAATGCGTATATTTTGGATAATCAGCGCCGCGTGAAACGCTTTCCCAAGCTAAAAATTCTGTACTAAGCGTGTTTAGTTTGGCCGTTGCCGCTTCAAACGCGTCGTTGCCAAGCAACAATCGGTGCGGGGATTGTGGCGATTCAACCGCTTTAATAATGGCTTGCACAGCGCGCACTGGATCGCCAGCCTGTTTACCAGAAATATCGCGCAACATTTTACGCATCTTGCCGGCCGTGG
Organism: Methylotenera sp.; assembly: GCA_043735225.1. Taxonomy (GTDB): domain Bacteria; phylum Pseudomonadota; class Gammaproteobacteria; order Burkholderiales; family Methylophilaceae; genus Methylotenera_A. Next base: position 8,985 of record JAYTEL010000020.1, read on the forward strand.
CACTGTAGTCACTAATTTCTTGTTTACTTTCATCGGCTGAGCGCCCCGCCCAGTCAGTTCTAAAGCCACTGGGTTCAACCAACATCACCTTAATGCCAAGTGGCTCAACTTCTTGCCAAAGCGCTTCAGATAAGCCTTCTACCGCAAATTTTGTGGCATTGTAATAACCTAATGAAGGAATGGAATATAACCCAGCAATTGATGACAAATTCACAATAAAGCCTTTTTTAAGTTGGCGCATATTGGGCAATACCGCTTTAATCATGCGGCTCACGCCAAATACATTAATATTAAAAATTTTCTGTATGTCAGACTCAGCACCCTCTTCAACTGCAGCAAAATAACCAATACCCGCGTTATTAACCAACACATCGATGCGGCCAAATTGTGCTTCTGCTTTTTTTACAGCCGCGTTTATTTGCGCTAGATCTGTCACATCTAACTGCAAAATTAGCGCATTGGCATGGTCTGCAAAATCTTGCAAATCATCAACATTTCTGGCCGTAATAACAACTTTATAATCGCGCTGCAATAATTGTTTAGCCATTTCATGCCCAAACCCTGTCGAGCAACCTGTAATAAACCAAACTGGTTTTTCGATTACTTGCGAATGATTACCGGTTGATTGCATGCTTGGTTGTATGCTTGATTGCATGGCGGTTTTCCTTTAACAATATAAATTTAATGGCAATAATATGTAGGCCGCATGACTTTGCTTAATTGCGAGTGATTTGCCCATATGCCATTGTAAATGTTGAATTAAAACCGTCTGTGCGGCAAGACACAAAGCGTTAAATTAAGCATGGGTTTTACTAAAATAAATGAGTTAATTTCTTTAACAATTGCAAAGCGTTATGTTGCCTACCGAACATACAATTATCACCATCATGTTTAAAATAACATCATAAAATTAATTATTTTTAATGCGGGATAAATAATGGCCGAAGCAGCAAGCCCCAAACAAAATCACTTACTGGATGCCTTATTAAAAGCCGAATTTGATCGATTATCCCCTAACCTAGAGCATGTAAATTTGCCTTTGGGCGAGGTGATGTACGAGTCTGGCGGCTTGTTACAGCACGTTTATTTTCCTACTACTTCAATCATTTCATTGTTATACGTGATGAAAAACGGTGCTTCGGCCGAAATCGCTGTGGTTGGCAATGAAGGCATTTTAGGCATATCGCTATTTATGGGCGGCGAAACCACTTCTAGCCGCGCTATCGTGCAAAGCGCCGGCCATGCTTATCGGCTTGAAGCGCAATTACTTAAAGATGAGTTTAGTCAAAGCGGCCCAGTACAACGTTTATTGCTGCGTTACACACAAGCATTAATTACACAAATGTCGCAAACCGCCGTATGTAATCGGCATCACAGCGTAGAGCAGCAACTTTGCCGCTGGTTATTGTTAAGCTTAGACAGGTTGGCTTGCGATGAACTCACCATGACACAAGAGCTAATCGCCAATATGTTGGGTGTGCGGCGTGAGGGCGTAACCGAAGCCGCAGGAAAATTGCAGCGCGATGGCATTATTAATTATAGCCGTGGCCGCATTGCTGTTTTAAATAGAAGCAAACTAGAAGGGCGTAGCTGCGAGTGCTATAAAGTAGTGAAAGCAGAATTTGATAGGTTGCTGCCCGCTTTACATGGCATTGCAACATAATAATTTTTGCACAAATAGTTTGGCTATGTTCGTTAATGCACAGACAGTTTTTTTGAGAAATGGATAATAAATATTTGGTAACTTAAATATCTTTGCAAAAAGGTTGGGCCATTGTGCAAAAAAAATCAACTCACACTTCAGGTAATCGCGTTAAAGGCCGTGTTGCCCC
>JAYTEL010000021.1:0-6236 GCA_043735225.1 Methylotenera sp.
TGCGCTCGTTGAAAAAGTGGGTTACATTAAAGGCGCAACCGAAGTAAGCACTACTGCAATAGAGGCATTTGCATTAGGCCAAGGCGTTTGCCAAGATCATGCCCACGTGTTTATCGCCTGCTGCCGAAGTTTAGGCCATCCAGCGCGCTATGTAAGCGGCTATTTATTTACGCAAGATGGCAGCCTTATGCAAACTCATGCATGGGTAGATGTTTGGTTTGATAGCGCATGGCAAAGTGTCGATGTATCGAACGGTTGTCGCGCAGGCGAAACTTATGTGCGCCTAGCAACGGGTTTAGATTACCGTACTGCAAGCCCTGTCACAGGCATGCGTTCTGGTGGTGGGGTAGAAGGCATGGCCACCAGTGTGGTGGTGAACCAATCTGGCATTCCACTTCATCAACAGCACAAAATGAATCAATTAGAGCTATTAAAAGCAGCGCAATCAATGCAACAGGCACAGCAATGAGCATCCATTCTTTAAAATTTGAGCGTCATGGCGATAAAGAAAACTCGACTTTTTTTGAGGAAAATTTAATTCGCCTGTTAGAAGAGCGTGATGCGCTTGGCTTAACCAGTATGATTCATGAAATAGACGCGCTCATGATCTCAGTTGACCCAGAACATGCCACTAAATACATTGCAGAGCTGGCGCTGATGACGCCCTATCATTACTTGGTGACGCTAGAAACCGCGCAACATTTAACGCATGTACTGCGTATCGATATTAATTCGCCCGATATTTTGTTGCGCGAAGTGAAAGATCCTAACTTGCGCGGTATCTTTAGAAGCTTAAACGAGGTGTATCCAATAGGGGCTAAAAAGCCCAATAGCCGTTACATGGGCGAAATTATTCGTGTCAACAATTTGCACAGCGTGGTTAAAGCCCAACAAGAACGTGAGTTTCGATTTTTTAATCAAGATGATGTGCGCAAACTAGAGCTGCCAGGCAACTTGGCTATTAGCAAACCTTCGCCTTACACGCATAATATTGTGGCGTATTTAGAGCGCGAACCAGATGAATTAAGGGTTTATGCGCTGGGCGTGAGTGTGATACGGCAAGATGTACAAGCCGCCTATTTAGAAGCAAAAAATCTGCAAATCAAAATTGGTGTCAGCGATTTATTATTACCGTTAGATCACCTAGCCACGCGGGTCTACAGCCAAAACCGTGAAGTAGCAATTTTAGAATATCTATCATTATCGAGCTATTATTTTTGGGGCGCTTATAACATTAAAGATCAAAACTCGTCCACCAACGTCACCAAAAGCGCGCACTCAATACCTGAATCTAAAAGCCCTGCCAAAGTATTTACTGCTAACAACACACCCTATTTTATTAATCATTTAGAACACTTGCCGTCACCCACCGAGACTTTTGTGCGTAACTATGGCCCGCGTTTGCATCACATGGCGATTTCGGTAAAAGATGGTGAATTTGAAGGCAAAGAAAATATAGATTTTGTGGTGAATGCCATTACTGAAAATGGCAAAGGCTTTTTATTAGACGTCATCGGCTCTAAAGAGCAAGGCCTGAAACAAATATTTTCTAATGCTTCCGAACATTCATCGTTAATCATTGAATACGTACAGCGTTATGGCAATTTTGATGGCTTTTTTACCCAAGAAAATGTGGCCAAATTAACCGAAGCAGCAGGTTTTATGTAAATATTCTTATGTAATTTTCGTCAATATTTAAGCTAAATGGTATTATTTGGGCATACAAATTTATAGATTAATGTGATGACTTATTGCGTAGGCGTTTTACTAGAGCAAGGCTTGGTTTTAGCGTCCGATACGCGCACCAATGCAGGTGTTGATCAAGTGGCAATTTCCCCAAAAATGCACACGTTTGAGGTAAGTGGCGAGCGCGTTATTGTGCTGCTGACTGCGGGCAATTTAGCTATTACACAAGCAGTTGTTAATCGCTTAAAAACAGCTATTAATAATGCAGAAGCAGATAGTAAGCACTTACATAATATACTTAGTTTGTTTGATGCAGCAACCATGGTGGGAGCAGAGTTACGCGCAGTGTTTGAAAGCGATGGAGAACATTTTAAAAATCACGACATTGATTTTAATGCCAGCATCATCGTAGCAGGCCAAATTAAAGGCGAAAAGCCGCGATTATTTCATGTGTACGCGGCGGGCAATTTTATTGAAACTTGCATTGAAACACCGTATTTTCAAATTGGTGAAACCAAATATGGCAAACCGATTATTGACCGCGTAGTTAAATACAATACCGATATAATGGATGCGGTTAAATGTTTGCTAATTTCGTTCGATTCGACTATTCGCAGTAATGTATCGGTATCAGCGCCCATCGATTTATTGATTTACCGTGTAGATAGTTTGAATGCCGATTGTAAGCAACGTATTACCGAAAACGATCAGTATTACTCAGCGGTAAGGCAAGGATGGGGAGCTGGGCTTAAAGAAGTTTTTTCAGCATTGCCAAGCCCAGATTGGTGCTAATGTATGTTGTTGAATCAAGCGCAGGGCAATCTTTTTATCATCACCGCCGCCTCTGGCGCGGGCAAAACCAGTTTGGTTAAAGAGCTGTTAGCTAGCGATAGCCAAGTAAAACTATCCATTTCGCACACCACTCGTCAGCCGCGAATGGGTGAAAAAGATGGCGAACACTATCATTTTGTAGCAGAGAACCAATTTTTAGAAATCTTAAATACAGGCGGATTTTTAGAAAGTGCAGAGGTGCATGGCGCGCGTTATGGCACTTCGCAAGCCGGTGTAACTGCGGCTTTGCAGGCGGGGTTCGACGTCATTTTAGAGATTGACTGGCAAGGCGCAGTGCAAGTGCGCACACTTTACCCACATAGTATCGGTATCTTTATTTTGCCGCCGTCGGTAGAAACGCTGGAACAGCGCTTAAACAGCCGCGGCCAAGACAGTAGTGCTGTGATTGCCAGCCGTATTTCGGTCGCGCGCGCCGAAATGAGCCACGTGGTGGAGTTCGACTATGTTACAATTAATGATGATTTTGAAGTTGCATTGGCAGATTTAATGGCAATTATCCGTGCAATTAGGTTAAAAACGCATACGCAATTGCAACGTTATGCAAATCTTATTCAACGTTTAATTTAAAATTTTTAATTTAAAAACTTTTAATTTAAATAATTAACCCAAATATTCAACTTAAATATTTAACCAATGAGGCACACAAAATGGCACGTTTTACTGTAGATGATTGTTTAGAAAAAATACCGAATCGCTTTCAATTGACGTTAGTTGCTGCTTACCGCGCGCGCCAGCTGGCTAATGGGTCTGACCCGTTTGTGCATGGAGTAGGTCAAAAAGATAAGCCTACCGTACTTGCGCTGCGTGAAATTGCTGCTGGCAAAGTAGGAATTGAAATTTTAAATCGCATTCATCCATAAATATGATGATAAATGCCAAAATCGGCGATACCATTAAATCCAAAACCCGCTAGTGCTAAATTAGGCACTAATCAGCATACTATTGATAGCTTTCAACCTGCCGAGCCACTATTGTTGCCGGCAGATTCTGATTCCTCGCAGTTAACACTGCTACTTAAAGATTATTTTACCCAAGCCGATATTGAACAAGTATGGGGCGCATATCGTTACGCAGCAACTGCGCACGAAGGCCAAATGCGCAAAACGGGTGAGCCTTATATTTCTCACCCGGTGGCCGTTGCCTGCATTTTAGCCAAATTGCATTTAGATTTACCCACCTTATTAGCCGCCTTATTGCACGATGTGGTGGAAGACACTGGTGTTGCCATAAGCGAAATTGGCGAAAAATTTGGTAAGCAAGTGGCTGACTTGGTTGAAGGTTTAACTAAACTAGACAAGATTGAATTTCAAAGTGCAACGCAAGCGCAGGCTGAAAACTTCCGCAAAATGTTGCTGGCGATGAGCCAAGATGTGCGGGTTATTTTGGTGAAATTGGCCGATAGATTGCACAATATGCAAACCTTAGACGCCATGCGACCAGAAAAACAAAAACGTATTGCGCAAGAAACGCTAGAAATTTATGCGCCTATAGCGAATCGGCTGGGCTTAAACTTGATTTATCAAGAGCTAGAAGATTTGAGCTTCAAATTTTTGCATCCCATGCGCTACCGCGTGATTGCCAAGGCCATAAAAGCAGGGCGCGGCAATCGCAAAGAAGTCATTAATAAGATTTTAGAGGCGATTCAACACCGTTTGGCCGATGCACATATTGAGGCGGACGTGCAAGGCCGCGAAAAACATTTATATTCTGTGTACAGAAAAATGGCCAGTAAAGCAACCGCACTGGCGCAAATTCACGATATTTATGGCTTTCGTATTTTAGTTAAAGATACGCCCACTTGTTACCTCGCACTAGGCAGTTTGCATGCGCTTTACAAGCCAATTCCAGGCAAATTTAAAGATTTTATTGCCATTCCTAAGGCTAACGGTTATCAATCGTTGCATACCACTTTGTTTGGCCCTTTTGGTACGCCAATAGAGGTGCAAATTCGAAGTAACGAAATGCATAATGTGGCTGATGCTGGCGTGGCGGCGCACTGGTTATATAAAACCACCGACGCGCATTTAACCAAGCTGCAGCAGCAAACGCACCAATGGTTACAACGTTTGGTAGAAATGCAAACAGAATCAGAGGACAGTTACGAATTTCTAGAAAATTTTAAAGTCGATTTGTTTCCCGATGAGGTGTATGTATTTACGCCAAAAGGCAATATTTTGGCCTTGCCCAAAGGTTCTACCGCCGTTGATTTTGCTTATGCCGTGCATACCGACGTTGGCAATGGCTGTGTGGCAGTTAAAATCAATAACGAATTAGCGCCGCTACGCACCGAAATGCACAATGGTGATAATGTAGAGATTATTACTGCGCCGCTGGCCAAGCCAAACCCTGCTTGGCTTAATTACGTGGTGACGGGCAAGGCGCGCTCGCACATTCGGCATTATTTAAAAACCCTGCAAGCCACCGAATCTGCCCATCTGGGCGAGCGTATGCTTAATATGGCATTGCGCGCTTTGCATGTCGAACCTAGCGCGGTTAAAGATGCGCAGTGGCGCAAAGTAATGCGCGATTACAGCGTTAAAAATAAAGAAGATATTTTGACAGATATTGGCTTAGGTAAGCGCGTTAGCCTAATGGTTGCGCATCAGCTAACGGTAGGTAGTTCAGAGTTACATGTAATGGATGAGGCTGCAGAAACTAATTTAGAAAATATTAAACCGAACCCAATTAAAAAACTCGACAGCATTACCATTAGCGGCAGTGAAGGCATGGCCGTACAATTTGCGCAGTGTTGTAGGCCGATTCCAGGTGACCCAATTTTAGGTTTTATTAATAAAGATAAAGGCCTTATTATTCACACCCACGATTGCCCAGCGATTCGCAAATACAAGTTAGACCCAGACCGCTGGTTAGATGTAGAGTGGGATTCGGATGCAAAAAAAATGTTTAAAGTATGCGTACGCATGGTGGTAGCCAACGAGCGCGGTATGTTAGCCAAGCTTGCTGCAGGCATAGCCGATGTAGGCGCTAATATTGATAATGTAACCGTTGAAGAACCCGATGGTAGCCATTATGCCAACGTGAATTTTACCGTGCAAGTGCGCGACCGCATTCATTTGGCCGAAATGATGCGCAACTTACGCAAGATACCTAACGTTGTGCGCATTAACCGTGCAAAAGGGGTGCATAACGAAGAGAAAATTCAATAACTATTTTGAAATACGCACTTGTACGTTGTTCTGCTCACTTTTGGCAACTTGGCTTGCCGTACTTTTTGTACTGCCTTAGCTCAAACGCCAAGAAAGTTTATATTAAGTACAAGCACATACCTGAAAATAGCTAATGTTGAATAAATTTGAACAAACTTCCTTCAATTAAAGGCTTTAGCAAACCACTAATCGCCAATCTCAACAAGCTTGGCATTAATACTATTCAAGGCCTGCTGTTACATTTACCACTGCGTTATATAGATGAAACGCGCATCACGGCAATCCGCGATTGTCGCCAAGGCTTTGAAGCGCAGTGCGAGGGCGAAATTGTTCACGCTGAGGTCACTTATAAGCCGCGCAAAGCGTTAATAGCAAGGTTAGAAGACGCTAGCGGTCAGTTAACGATGCGTTTTTTGCATTTTTACCCCAGCCAAATTGCCGCTTTAAAAGTGGGCACAAAGCTGCGCGTTTATGGTGAAGTTCGCCACGGATTTTTTGGTTACGAGATGGTGCATCCCACTTGCAAAGCGG
>JAYTEL010000022.1:0-4965 GCA_043735225.1 Methylotenera sp.
TCATCATAACCAGCACTTTGTTCTGCTTCATCAAGTAAATATTGAATGCGCTGCTTAATGTCTTTCGGGCGTTGTTTCGGCGCCCAGTTAAACAAAAAGCCTAGCTCCAGCAAATTCACCGCAACCAGTTGACTAGGAGTCTCGGCTAACTCCTTCATACGTTTGAGTGTCATATCTTGAAGCTTCTGCGACAAATCAGGCTGTTGCGCAAATTGACTCACTACCCAATAACTATCTTCTTCTAACAAAGCGCGCCAAGGTGAAGCAGAACGTACTCGTACACGTAATTTTTCTAGGCGCGAATCTTCTTCAACTTGTTGCTTGATAAATAAAATCCGCCTTTTAATTATAGGTGCAGCATGTTCTAAATCCCATGGTACTAAATCCTCTAATGGGCTAGCTGCCTCTAGATGCATAAACTTTCTAGTCAGTTTTTCTGCTAACAATATGCAGTTACTTTCATATTGGGATGGCAAAATAGAAAGTAATAAGTCTGCTTTATCCCAAGGCGGCAACTTAGATTCAAACCATGCATCCTGCGTGGCATTGGAATCAGCATTTTTACTAGCATCAATGGTTAAGTTATAGACCGTATTAAAAAGCCCAAGTAACTGCAAAAGCTTGTTGGATGCAGGGTCAGTGCAATTGACATCAACATTTGGGGATAAAAAATTTAATAAGCGCACATAACCATCTTGCGTCATCCGCGCTACTCTCAATCGCTGGCGAATGGTACCCATTGTAGGAATGGCATAGCGTATGCTGAGCTGGTCAATGAATGCCTGTTTTTCTTCAACTGGTGCAGTACCGTTAAAAATACTTTCAAGCCTAGTGACTGTCATTGGGATTTCAGCATGCAGCAATTGCGCATCCAATTTTTTGTTAGCGGTAAAGTTTAAAGCTAATAGAAATTGCTCATCAAGTGAAAGCGTTTTATCTAAAACAAACGCCCCTGCAAAGCTAAATTTTGAATCGTCTGGGAATATGAGTTTAATCTTTTCTGCACTTTTAGGCGTGGCGTCTTTAAGCCAATTTTTAAGTGTGCGTATTGCAGAGTCCTTAGCTTCATTATCATCTCTTAAGTTTTTATTGCCTACCAAACCTCGTAGCGGGTTAACTGATGACTCGCCAAGTAAATCAAGCAACCAATGAATCACTTGCGCAACAGGTAGCTCAACTTTTCCATTTTCTGGGTTCGGTAAGAACCAGAATTTTCCACCTGGCATGCCTGCATCAATAGGCGGGCGATTATATTGAACATTGGCTAACGCCCAAAATGCTAAGCGGCGCGCCATGGCTGGCACATAAGAATATGCGAGTAAATGCCATACAACTTGCTCTTGGCTGGCATTGAATGTCCAAACTTTTAGCTCCAATGATTTGTGAAAATCTGCCCATTGTGAGATGCACACCATTGCATCTTTGCAAGCGGACTCATCCATATCGAGTGATGTAAAAATGTCTTTTAACATTTTATCCATCATTGTTAAGTGATTATCTAACTGAAGTGAGAAGTCTTCGAAACGCTTCTCTTGCGGGTCTCGTGGCAAGCCTATGCTTTCACGGATTTGTGCAAACGTTTCTTCTAGAGATGGTACATGCGCCATAGTTAATTTTCTTAGTTAGGGGTGTGTGTAGGATTTTGTACTTACACCAAATATACATTTATAGAATAATTCACACATCGAAAATGGACTTCGATGCTACTAAGAGTTTACCTCAACTCATAGTTAGCAACTACAGAGGATATTAAACAGGAGAAATACCATGAGTAATTTTTTAGAAAATGCACCTAGCAAAACAGGCGGGCCTTCAGGTGGTGGTCGTGGCAATAATCCACCAAAAAAATAATTGAAAAATGATCGTGCGTCTACCAAAGACGCCCGCTTATTATTAGCGCTTGGTTTGCCGAGATGCCAAGTGTCGTAGATGACTAACTCTCGGAAAACTTATACCTTATGGAGAAAACAATGACCAGAACAGCTAATGATGACCGCAGTGACAGTATGAATCCAAACAATGATGCTTACGATGACAGCATGGATAATCATTCCAACCAACTTAACCCAAACAATGACGCTTACCAAGGGTCTGATAGCGAAGATAATGAATAAGTTATCTCATGCTAGTCTAAACAAAGGTATTCCTTAATCCCGCAATCAACAGGGCGCGACCAAGTACAAACAGTGTCGCGCCCAAATATTGCCCGTTCATATTTAACTGCTTGAGTAACATGAGGTCAGGCGAGAGAATAAAACCATGAAATATTGCAAATGCAAAGAAATCAATACGTTAATTAAAAAACTTGTTCGAGAAGGGTGGAAATACTATAGAGGAAGCAAACATGGGAAATTACTTGACCCAACTAGCCGACGCACATTGACTGTACCTATTTCACCAAGTGATTGTCGTGCTTATATGAATTTTAAACATGATGTGCAGCGAGTAATTACATTTACCGAAGCTAAGCCATGCTTAGCTAGGCAGTTTTAAATAGAACACCAAATTAAAGCGTTATAAAAAACCATTGCAGTAGGTTAAAATAGCTGCTTTAGCATTTTACGCATTTATTGTGAAAACACATCTCACCCAATTACTGGCATTTGCCGCAAAAACTATTTCGCCTGATCAAGACTTTAGTATCTTATTAGACCGCCCAAAATCGGCCGAGCATGGCGATTTTTCCAGCAATTTGGCCATGCAGCTGGCCAAGCCGCTGCGCCAAAATCCGCGCGCGATTGCCGAGCAATTAATCGCCGCCTTGCCCAAAAGTGAGTATATCGCCAAAGTAGAAATTGCGGGCGCGGGCTTTATCAATTTCTTTTTAAACGCGGCCTCTCAACAAACCATTATTGGCGAAATTTTAAAAGCTGGCGATGCGTTTGGGCGCAATGAATCTGGTCAAAAAGAAAAAGTACAAGTCGAATTTGTATCCGCCAACCCCACTGGTCCATTGCATGTTGGCCACGGGCGCGGCGCGGCAGTGGGCGATTGCTTGGCGCGTTTGTTAGATGCCAACGGTTGGGATGTGACGCGTGAATTTTATTACAACGACGCAGGTGCACAGATTGAAAACCTGGTGATTTCTGTGCAAGCGCGCGCACAAGGCATTGCAACGGACGACGAGAAATTCCCCGAAAATGGCTACCGCGGCGATTATATTATGGACATCGCCAATGCGTTTCTGGCCAAAGCGACTGTCACTGCGGATGACATGATGGTCACCGCCAGCGGCGATGTGAATGATGCCGACGCGGTACGCACGTTTGCGGTTGCCTATTTGCGCCACGAGCAAGATTTAGATTTAAAAGCCTTTCAAATAAAATTCGACGTATTTTCGCTAGAAAGTGCGCTTTACGGCACAGGCAAGGTAGAAAACACCGTGCTAGCCTTAATTAACAGCGGCAAAACTTACGAAGAAGGCGATGCACTTTGGTTGCGCACCACCGATTTTGGTGACGATAAAGACCGCGTCATGCGTAAAAATGACGGTGGCTATACTTATTTTGTACCCGATGTGGCTTATCACTTTGACAAATGGAATCGCGGCTTTAAACGCGTGATTAACGAGCAGGGCGCCGATCACCATAGCACCATCACCCGCGTCCGTGCTGGCTTGCAAGCGCTTAACGTCAATATTCCGCAAGGCTGGCCCGATTCCGTGCTGCACCAAATGGTGACGGTGATGCGCGGTGGTGGTGAGGTTAAACTCAGCAAGCGCGCTGGCAGCTATGTGACTTTGCGCGATTTAATCGACGAAGTGGGTTGCGACGCAACTAGATATTTTCTCGCCGCTAGACGTGCTGATTCGCAATTAGTATTTGATATTGACCTTGCGCGTGCGCAAACCAACGATAACCCCGTGTATTATATTCAGTATGCACATGCCCGTATTTGCAGTGTTCTAGGACAATGGGCGGGCGATATTGCTACACTTAAAACTATTGATTTAAGCCCATTAAGCGCGCCAAACGAGGCCAAATTGATGCAACGTTTAAGCGAATATCCTGAAATTGTTAGTAATGCTGGCGCCGAGCTTGCCCCACAAGCCATTGCCAATTATTTAAAAGACTGTGCAAGCGATTTGCATAGCTATTACAATGATACAAAATTTTTAGTGGATGACGCGCCAACCAAATTGGCACGGCTTGCGTTAATTGCGGCAACGCGGCAAGTACTTAAAAACGGCTTACACTTGCTTGGTGTCAGTGCACCGCATAAAATGTAATGGTCGCACCGCATAAAATGTAAGTTGCGCCGCTTAACACATAACAAAAACAATACAATACCGAGGATTAAATAGTAATGAGTAAAGATTACAAACCTGCACCACAAAGAGCAAGCAGCAAAGGCAGCCCGTTTTTTAGCGGCCTGCTAGTGGGTTTATTGCTGGGCGTAGGCGCATCGCTGGCGGTAACCATGTACTTAAAAGGCGCAGATAGCCCATTTGCCGAGAAGAAAGCTGGCGCGCCAAAACTAACAGCACAGGAACATGACGTGCCTACTGAAAAATTGCCCAAAGCAACGACACCCACAAAAAACGACTTGCCACAAGCCGAAAACCCTGATGGCTCAAAGTCTGATAATAAGTTTGATTTTTATACCATTTTGCCCGAAACCGAAAGCACAGTCACCGAGCAAGAAATTAAAAACACCGAAAAATCCGTTAAAAAAGACAGTTATTTTTTGCAAGTGGGCGCTTTTCCCGATGAAGCCGATGCCGATAATATGAAGGCCAAGCTCGCTTTGCAAGGTTTTGAGGCCGTGGTGCAAACGGCGACGATTCCTGAAAAGGGTGTTTGGCACCGCGTACGCGTTGGGCCATTAAACGATGTTGATCAAATTAATAAAGTGCGCAGCGAGCTGACTACCAGCGGCTTTAATGCAGATTTGATTAAAGTGCATACCGAAACCAAACCACAGTAAATGCCAACATACTAATTTGAGCTAGCTGGAATTAATTGT
>JAYTEL010000023.1:0-4402 GCA_043735225.1 Methylotenera sp.
AAAAAAGCCAATATTAGCTAGGGTATTACAATCTTGGCTCATTGATAACGGCTCGCTCACCGCGCGTTTGCAATTGCACTATAGCCACTTTGCGGTAAAACCTGTGGCGGTTAAATACGCAAAACCAATTGCTGACGAATCTGCCTTGTTGCATTTGCCAGCATATAAAACTACTTTGATTCGCGAGGTGTTGCTGATGGGTAACAATCAACCTGTAGTTTTTGCGCATAGTGTTTTGCCACGCGCAAGCCTGCGAGGGTCGTGGAATGGACTTGGTAGGCTAGGTAACAAGCCGCTCGGCGCGACTTTATTTGCGAATCAAAAAGTGAAACGCATGCCTTTGAGCTATAAAAAGTTGTCGCCACATCACAAGCTTTTTCAACGCGCAACTGCACATTTGAGCATTAAGCCAACTTATCTGTGGGCGCGGCGTTCTATTTTTAGCTTAAATTGCGCTAAAATTCTCGTCACAGAAATTTTCCTGCCAAAATTATTCCAATAATTAACCAACAAGTGAACATACAAAATTTAATTAAAAAATTAGACACTTACGAGCGCTTAATGCGGCTAGATAAGCCAATTGGTATTTTGCTGCTGCTATGGCCAACGCTGTGGGCGCTGTGGATAGCGTCGCGCGGCGTGCCAGATTGGATTACTCTGCTGATTTTTATTGCAGGCACGGTGTTGATGCGTAGCGCGGGTTGCGTGATGAACGATATTGCAGACCGTAAATATGACGGCTTAGTTGAGCGCACCAAAAATCGGCCGCTAGCCACAGGAGAGGCGAGCGTAAAAGAGGCGTATGCGCTTGTTGTATTTTTGGGGCTGCTGGCTTTTGCATTAGTCTGGCAGTTAAATAAAACCACTATTTTGCTCTCTATCGCGGCACTATTTTTAGCCGCCACTTACCCGTTTACCAAACGTTTTTTGGCCATTCCACAAGCGTATTTAGGCGTAGCATTTGGTTTTGGCATTCCCATGGCGTTTGCAGCGGTGAATGATTTTATTCCGTCAATGGCTTGGATTTTGCTGGCAGTTAACGTGTTTTGGGCAATAGCTTACGACACAGAATATGCGATGGTAGACCGCGATGATGATATAAAAATTGGCATTAAATCTTCGGCATTATTTTTTGGCAAGTATGATGTATTAGCGGTAATGATAAGTTATATTGCAATGCTTAGTTTAATGATTTATGTGGGACAGTTAAAGGCGTACGGCACTTTTTATTACCTTGGCCTAGCGGCCGCTTTAATGTTAATTGTGTGGCAATATCAATTGATAAAAAAACGCGTTAAGGCAGAATGCTTCAACGCATTTTTGGCCAACAATTGGATAGGATTTGCACTTTTTATTGGCTTAGCTATTCAGTATTTATTGCCATAATAGTAGTTAAATTTACAACCGCACTCCTACTAAAATTATTACTTGTATTCTACCAAATTAAACTCAAACAGTTCTTCTGGCCTATTTTCAATATCAACAGTTGATTTTGTTTGGTCTGTAAACACTAACTCATTCATTTGCGTTAATTTTTCGGCTTTTTTAGCTGCAATTTGCGCCTCTTTACGTTCTTTCATCATTAGTTTTTTCTCGTCAATTTGAATGACTTCAGCTGTGTTAATGGTTTCATTCGCAATATTTTTAAGTAATAATAATTCTTCAATTAAGTTTTTATCAAACCCTACTCTTGATTCTAAACGGCTGTTATAAATTAAATCATCTAAAAACACAATTGCAGCTGGCGTACCCCAAATTTCTTGTAGCGCTGTGTGTAAGCGCGGAAACTCTTCAAAAGTAGTTTTGTTGCTGGCTTCATCATTTGAAAACTCTGCAATTCTAATATTAAAGTGCTCTTTGCATTCTAGGATGGTTTGCTCATAAACCGCTTGCATGTTTTCTTTAGCTAATAAATCTAGCAAAAACAGCCAAATAGTAACCGATTGTTTGGGATGATCGAGTAAGTGATTTTGCAACAACTGAATCGCCAAACTCGTACGACCATGCGATAAAAATACGTCTGCATGATCTAAAATATTATGATCATCATCAAAATCTTCGACCGTGATCATTTTTTCTAACAGCTCATTTGAATTACTTAATACGTTTGGCGTAATTTTAACCTCAAAAAAATCATCGTTAGCCATGCTATTTTCTGCAGTCACTGGGCTTGTGTAGGACAATTTCTCTGCATGCTCCGCGTTAATCCAATTTGTTTCTACCTCACCAAGCTGCTGCGTTTGACGGCGACGGCGCCACCAATTAGCTGCAAAAAAACTACTAGCCAACAGAACAGCGCCTGCTAAATAATTTTGCCAACGCCAATTACTGCTAGATGATTGAGGGTAGTCTGCACCTTGTGCTTTAAGCTTGTTAGCAGCTTCTAATGCAGCGTTGCGTTGTTGCAAAATGCTAATTTGCTGCTGCATGTGCGCTAGGCGATTGTTCATCACGGTGACTTCATCTTGCGCGGCAATTTCAGGTGCATAAGCCTGAGGTGCGCTTTGCGGTGAAAAATGTAATTGCTTATCAAGCAGTAAATTTGGGCTTGCTAAAAGGCGACTCATTACCAAGTCACCTCCAGAAACACTTAAACGTGGTGCGTTTATTTGATTGGCATAAGTTTGTTTTGCAAGCGCTTTCGACTTTGCAACAGCTGCATTCATTTTATCAATGGCAGAACTTTTAACATTTAAACTAGCGTTCAAATCAGTGCTAGCTAAACTATTTTTAATGGGGTTTTTAGTTTTTTTTAACGATTTCACTTTTGGCGATTTGCCAGGAAATTGGTTTGTTTTGACGGTTTGCGGCTCAATTACATCTAACTTTAATAATGTAGATCGATGCGGTTTAATTGCACTGTCGGCCAAGAATGTTGATTCTTCGTCAGCACCGTTTTTAATTTCGACAGCCGCTGGCGGATCTAATAACAAAGTGTAATCGCGGCGCACATTCACATCGCAAGCGGCCATAATCGCCAAGCTAGTAATAGGCTCGTTAATATTTTGGTTGGTACGAATGGTTAAAATTGCCTCATCATTGACAATATTAGATAGTCTAAAATTAGCAACGGTGATGGCATTTTCTAAATTGGCATCACCGATTAATGTAAAACAATCGTTACCTTTAAGCTCATTAGCACCGTGGATTTTAACATTAGCGCGCAGCGGTTGCCCAAGGCTTGATTTCACATCCAAACTGCCTAGGCCAAGCGCTAATGCGCTTCCTGGCAAGCTAAAAATCGTTACGCCAGAAACAATTGCGCAAAGCACAACTTTAATTGTGCAGTTAATTGTAAAGTTATGTTTTGTTTTATTTTTCATTTGCAGATTCATGCTTTGCCGATCTTAAATCAATAATAGCCACTGCATTATTGTTTTTTTAATTGCTTTAATATATGCTTAAAAACCCTAATTATTAATAAAGCAAACGTCATGCCAACACTTATTATGCTAGTGAATAAATAATCCTAACATAGCGACATTTATATTATGTGATCATTTGTTTTAAAATAACATGTTGATTAATTTGACAAGAGCGCGCGCAAAAGCATATAATCCGCCCTCTTGTTTTTATATGCACTGTATTGTTTTTTTAATCTAAAAATTCGGTTAAAATTTGATGCATTGTTAGTTAAAGTTTATTGATTGGTAATTCATTATGAATATTTTCTCTGGAAAGACCTTTTCAGCTAAAGCGCATGAAGTAGAGCGCGATTGGTTTGTGATTGACGCAACTGATTTAGTGCTTGGCCGTTTGGCAAGTGCTTGCGCGCACCGTTTACGTGGTAAGCATAAAACCATTTACACGCCACATACTGATACTGGCGATTACTTAGTAATTATCAATGCTGATAAAATTAAAGTAACTGGTGGCAAAGCTGATGGTAAGTTATATCACAGCCACTCTGGCTATCCAGGCGGCATTAGCACAACGACTTTTTCTAAAATGCAAGATAAGTTCCCTGGTCGTGCACTAGAAAAAGCAGTAAAAGGCATGTTGCCAAAAGGCCCATTGGGTTATGCAATGGCAAAAAAAATGAAAGTGTTTGCGGGTGACAAACATGAACACGCGGCACAACAACCAAAAGCATTGACTATCTAAGGCAAATAGAATGATTGGCAAAAGGGTTTAATATGATCGGAAAGTATAATTATGGAACGGGTCGCCGCAAAAGCTCAGTAGCGCGCGTATTTATGAAAATTGGCAAAGGTAATATCGTGGTAAACGATAAACCTGTTGATGAATATTTCTCTCGCGTTACCGCGCGTATGATTTTACGTCAACCACTTGAGTTAACTAACAATTTAACCAGCTTCGACATTATGGTTAATGTCATCGGTGGTGGTGAGTCTGGCCAAGCGGGCGCAGTGCGCCATGGCATTACTCGCGCTTTGATTGA
>JAYTEL010000024.1:0-3886 GCA_043735225.1 Methylotenera sp.
ATTCTTTGGTTTTTAGCCAAAATGTGCTTTTTGGTATTCTTCTTTTTGTGGTTTAGAGCAACTTTTCCACGATATCGCTATGACCAAATCATGCGTTTGGGTTGGAAAGTTTTTATACCGATTACGCTGGTGTGGATTATTTTTGTTGGCGCGATGATGCAAACTCGTTGGGAATATTTATTCCATTGAATTATGTTACGTACGATTAAAAATACATTAAGTAGCTTGATGTTGTGGGAATTGTTAAAAGGCATGGCGCTTACAGGCCGTTACTTTTTTGCGCGCAAAATTACTATTCAATATCCTGAAGAACGTACGCCGCAATCACCACGCTTTCGCGGCTTGCATGCACTGCGCCGCTATCCAAATGGTGAAGAGCGTTGTATTGCTTGCAAATTGTGCGAAGCGGTTTGCCCTGCACTGGCAATTACCATAGAATCGGAGCAGCGCGAAGACAATACGCGCAGAACTACACGGTATGACATTGATTTAACCAAATGCATTTTTTGTGGCTTGTGCGAAGAATCATGCCCAGTGGATAGCATTGTTGAAACGCGAATTTTTGATTATCACGGTGAAAAGCGCGGCGATTTATTGTATACAAAAGAGATGTTGTTGGCGGTGGGTGATAAGCACGAGAAACAAATTGCCACTGATCGTGCGCAAGATAAAAATTACAGATAATAAAAATTACAAATAATAAAAATTACAAATAATAAAATGATAGATAAACAATATAAAAGATGATATTCACCGACTTTGTTTTTTACACCCTTTCAGTAATTTTGATTTTCGCGGCAGGTCGCGTTATTACTACGCGTAACCCTGTGCACGCAGCGTTGCATCTAGTATTGGCATTTTTTACTGCGGCTGGGATTTGGCTATTGTTAGAGGCTGAGTTTTTAGCAATTGCCTTGGTTTTGGTCTATGTGGGTGCGGTTATGGTGCTATTTTTATTTGTAGTGATGATGCTTGATATTAATATTGACAAGCTGCGCGAAGGTTTTTGGGAGTATCTGCCAATGGCTGGCACTATTGGCCTTTTAATGGCATTTGAAATGGTGATGGTGCTTGCTGGTAAAAGCTCAGGTGGCAAATACTTTAGCGCGGGCAGGCCGCTAGCGCATTCAGCGGATTACAGCAATACAGCCGAGTTAGGACGTGTACTATACACCGATTATCTGCTGCCATTTGAACTAGCATCTGTAGTGCTGTTGGTGGCAATTGTAGCAGCAATTGTACTGACCTTAAGAGATCGCAAAGAAAGCAAATCTATGAACCCGGCTGATCAAGTATTGGTAAAAAAAGCGGACAGATTAAGAATTATAAAAATGGATGCAACAGTGGATCCAGCGCCTATTGAAGCGTCAGATTTACCAAAATCACCAATAACAGAAATTAAATCATGACTGTCGGCTTGTCGCATTACCTCGTTCTCGGCGCGCTGTTATTCGCCACCAGTGTAGTTGGCATATTTTTAAATCGCAAAAATGTGATTATTTTACTCATGTGTATTGAGCTAATGTTGCTTGCAGTAAATCTTAACTTCATTGCGTTTTCGCATTACTTAAACGACATAGCTGGCCAAGTGTTTGTATTTTTTATATTGACGGTTGCAGCGGCAGAATCTGCCATCGGCTTAGCAATTTTGGTGGTGTTGTTTCGAAATTTACGCACTATTAATGTGGATGATTTAGATAGTTTAAAAGGTTAAAACAGGCTTAAAGGCTTAAAATAAAATACAAAAATGACTATGCCTCAAATTTCTTTATGGATTGTTTTATTGCCGCTTATCGCAGCAATCGTTACAGGCTTATTTGGTAAGCAACTGCCACGTGCGGCTGCGCATATCACCACCATTTTTGCTGTAGGTGCGGCGTTTGTGTTGTCAGCCTACGTTCTAAACGCAACGCTTAATGGTTATAAAGCCAACTATAATTTATACACTTGGTTGCGCTCAAGTTTAGAACTTGGCAGTGATTTACAATTTAACGTTGGTTTTTTAATTGATAATTTAACCGCCATGATGATGGTTGTGGTTACGTTTGTCTCGCTGATGGTACATATTTACACCATCGGCTACATGGCTGAAGACCCAGGTTACATGCGCTTCTTCAGCTATATTTCGCTATTTACTTTCGCTATGTTAATGCTGGTTATGTCAAATAATTTCATGCAATTATTTTTTGGCTGGGAGGCAGTGGGGCTAGTTTCATACTTACTAATTGGATTTTGGTACACGCGACCAACGGCCATTTATGCCAATTTAAAGGCTTTTTTGGTCAATCGTGTGGGTGATTTCGGCTTTTTACTTGGCATCGGTATGGTGCTGTTTTATGCGGGCAGTATGGATTACGCGGCTGTATTTCAAGCTGCGCCAACATTGGCCGCTAAGCAAATCAGCTTATTCCCGAATACATCTTGGTCGCTGATGACCGTTATATGTATTTTGCTGTTTATTGGCGCGATGGGCAAATCAGCGCAAGTGCCGTTGCACGTATGGCTACCCGATTCGATGGAAGGCCCAACGCCAATTTCTGCACTAATTCACGCCGCAACCATGGTCACCGCGGGTATTTTTATGGTGGCGCGTATGTCGCCGCTCTTTGAGTTGTCAAATACCGCGTTATCGTTTGTAATGATTATCGGCGCGATTACTGCGCTCTTTATGGGATTTCTCGGCATTATTCAAAATGATATTAAGCGCATTGTGGCGTACTCAACGCTATCGCAACTTGGTTATATGACAGTCGCGCTGGGCGCATCTGCATATTCAGTGGCCATTTTTCATTTAATGACGCACGCATTTTTTAAAGCGCTGCTTTTTTTGGCGGCTGGTTCGGTGATTATGGGCATGCACCACGATCAAGATATACGACATATGGGTAACCTAAAAAAATACATGCCTGTCACTTGGGTTACCTTGCTTATTGGCTCATTAGCACTTATTGGTACGCCATTTTTTGCAGGCTTTTACTCAAAAGACAGCATTATTGAGGCGGTGCATGCAACGCACTATGGCTGGATTAGTAATTTCGCTTATTTTGCGGTGCTAACAGGCGTATTTGTTACTGCGTTTTATTCTTTCAGGCTTTATTTCTTAGTATTTCATGGCAAAGAAAAATGGCGTGATATTAAGCATATATCAAACAACCAATCACATGAAAAACATCACGGCTTAGGCGAAACAGAAAATCCGCACGAACCAGGCTGGGTGGTAAAGTTGCCACTCATTTTGTTGGCGATTCCCTCAGTTTTTATTGGATATTTAACAATAGAACCCATGCTTTTTGGCCCATTTTTTAAAGGCGTGATTGCGATAGATAGCGTAAAACATCCAGCCATGAGCGAGCTAGCGCATCATTACGCTGAACACTTTCATTCGGCAGCTGGCATGGCGTTGCAAGGTTTTTTCTCGCTTCCATTCGTTTTAGCGGCTTCTGGCGTGTTGTTGGCTTGGTTTTTTTATACTAAACGACCCGATATTCCAGCAAAAATCCAAACAAAATTTGATCTTTTAAATACAGTTTTAGAAAATAAATATGGTTTCGACACTTTTAATAAACGCTTTTTTGCTGGCGGTGCGCAATTTATCGGCGGCAAGTTATGGCAAGTTGGAGATGTGCAATTGATTGATGGTGCAATGGTAAATGGAACGGCCAGGTTAATCGGCCGCATTTCTGGCAAGGTTCGTCATTTGCAATCTGGCTTAATTTACCATTACGCATTCGCCATGATAATTGGCGTATTTTTATTGTTATCCATATTCAACATATCGTCTTACATTAATCTCGCATCTTTTATAAAAACTAACTAAATGCAGCATAATCATATACTTAGTTATTCAATTTGGTTGCCTATCTTTGCAGGTTTTGTCATGCTGATG
>JAYTEL010000025.1:0-1523 GCA_043735225.1 Methylotenera sp.
CAATGGGGCGTGGAATACGGCAAACAAATCGCCCAACAAATTTTGCCGCAACTCACCAGTGAAGAGGTGGTGAGCAATTATGATAGCTCAACCAATGGCTTGATTAATCATACGAAAATGTTGAAATAACATTGAAACTAGCATGCTCTGCAGGCCGCATGGATATTGATTTGTAGAGTATTAGCTATTTTTTAGTGTGAATTATTGTTATTTTTAATTAAGTTTTTACAAACACAAGCGCACCATGCTTTGTGTTTTACTAGGGGTTTAACTGCCCATCCAAGTTCGTCAATCGGTTCAACTCATCAAATTGCGCAATCAAGCTATTGCCATTTTTCTCAGCGCTTAGCTTGCCTGCATCAGACGAAATAGTGTAACTTTTTGCGTTTAAATAATGTGTAATAGCCATTTTATGATTCATCTCATAGGCTGAAATCATTTGTGGAATCACTGTAATAACCCGCGCATGCTGGTTTTTTGCGGCAACTAACTTGTCGCCCTCAATTAAATACAACATCGCGCCTTGACCATAATCAGCAATTTAATAAGCGCTTGATGCAAATAAGTCAGAAGCAATTAAACCGATTACATGTACATCGCTTATTGGTGCACCAAAGCTGCCATTGCTAAAAATATCAATATGATTGGCATCACCATAAGCTTTTAATTGATTCGCCTTTGTTTGCACGCTGTCTGGCCAGTCAGCTTGTTTATTCGCCCACGCCCACAGCCAACTATTAGATTGATGCGAATATGTACCCAGCGTTTGCACAGCATAAGTTTTGCCTTCGCCAAAACTAATTTCGCAAGCTTTTAAATCGGCATTCCAAGCATTATCACCAATCGCTTCATATAAATCAGCTTGCTTATCGAAACAAATGCCAACGTAATACTCGAGTAAATCTTGCTCAGTTGCGTGACTTGGAGCGTTTGCAATGGTGGCATTTGCAATTGGTTTGGCATCATTATTAGCAGGTGAATTGATTGCGTTTTTATCTTGATCTTTACCAAGTAATTTGCCAAAAATACCTAATTTAATGCTCCCTTTTTTGACTTTTAATAAATTCAATAAAAGTTATTAGTATTACTTTTTTAAATGCCACCTTATTTTAATGCTATGTGAACCGCATGGATACTGGCTCACAGAGCATCAAAAAATTCTAGATAACAGATTAAGGTTTTAACGCAAGGTAAATTGTAAGCTTTTGGCGTCAATTCCAATCGCTTTTGCCATGCTCGCGCCAAAGCGTTTGGCAAAGCGGTCCACCACGGTTTCTTGCATGGTGTAATCAACAATTTCTTCTTGTTTAATCACTTCACGCGCGACAAAATCTGCGCTGCCTAGTGCATCGGCAAGGCCTAACTTAATGCTTTGCTCACCACTCCAAAACAAGCCACTAAAGGTTTCTGGCGTTTCTTTTAAACGCGCACCACGGCCATTACGCACCACGGTTTTAAATTGCTCATGCACTTCGTTAATTAAGGTTTGCGCGTATGCTTTATGTTTTTCGTTTACTGGCGAA
>JAYTEL010000026.1:0-3237 GCA_043735225.1 Methylotenera sp.
GCCCGTTACGCCACCGTTTTTATCATTGGCGTCGCCAAGCACTTCGTCAAGCGTGTTAAAAAGCGCAAGTTCAATTTTGCCTTCAGTCACGCGCGCCATTAATTTATCCACCAAAATAGCTTCGGCTTTAAATTTATCGCGGCGGTGCACAAGTGTTACCTTGCTGGCAATGTTAGATAAATACAGCGCTTCTTCAACCGCGGTATTGCCACCACCAACCACTGCAACCTCTTGATTACGATAGAAAAAACCATCACATGTAGCGCAGGCAGAAACACCTTTGCCGCTAAAAGCTTCTTCACTAGGCAAGCCTAAATATTGCGCCGATGCGCCAGTAGCAATAATCAGCGCGTCACAGGTATATTCACCATTATCTCCAACCAACCGAATCGGTTTTTCAGCCAAATGCGTAGTATGAATATGGTCAAAAATCATCTCCGTATTAAAGCGCTCGGCATGTTTTTGAAAGCGCTCCATCAGTTCTGGCCCTTGCACACCATCAGCGTCAGCTGGCCAGTTATCCACATCTGTCGTGGTCATTAATTGCCCGCCTTGCGCAATACCAGTAATTAACACAGGCTTTAAGTTGGCTCGCGCGGCATAAACGGCGGCAGAATAACCAGCAGGACCCGAGCCTAAAATAAGGAGTTTTTGGTGACGTGATGACATGAAAAATTGTTACTTTCTGGACGACAATTGGGTTTTTTAAAATTAGGTTTTTAAAATTAGGTTTTTAAAAATCGGTTTTACAAATTAGGTTTTAAATAGCTTTAAATATAAGTTGAGCAAATTAAAACACCAGTTTAATAGTAAGCTGATATTTTAACCGAAAAATCTAATTTATTTTTCTAATAAACTGCGTAGCATCCAAGCAGTTTTTTCATGCAATTGTAAGCGCTGTGTCAGCAAATCGTTAGTTGCTTCATCCGATGCTTTCTCAGTTGCGGGGTACACGCTACGCGCTGTGCGGCATACTGCCTCGTGACCTGCCACCAGTTCTGCAATCATGTCATTGGCTTTTGGAACGCCGTTTGGCTCTGCAATGGATGAAAGTTTAGCAAATTGGCTGTAGGTTCCAGGTGCGTACACGTCTAGCGAACGGATACGTTCAGCCACTAAATCTACCGCCAACCACAACTCGTTATATTGCACTTCAAACATTTGGTGCAGAGTATTAAACATTGGGCCTGTTACATTCCAATGAAAATAATGCGTTTTAAGATACAGTGAATAAGTGTCTGCTAATAATTTAGACAAGCCTTCTGCAATTGCTTTTCTGTCTTGCTCTTTAATACCAATATCCATTTGAGTTCCTTATTTAGGGTTAATAAAAGATGTGATTATAATTTACGAATCAAAATTTGACACACCTAGCGCAAGTTGGTTTGATATAATTGCAGCAACAAATATTTGAACCAATCATTTTACAAGGTTAACAACACTTTGTTTTTTAATAAAAAATCAGCAGCAATTAATGGCCGTGTAGAAGCACCTAAAACGCCGCAACAACAACAGCACCAACAAATACATGCGCATTTATTGCGTGAGGCTTGGTGGCTGGGATTGGTTTTGCTTGGCGTATATCTTGCTGTTATTTTATTCACCTATTACAAACAAGATCCATCTTGGTCACACACTGCATCCGATAACGCAGCTATTTATAATGCGGGCGGCTCTGTAGGTGCTTGGGTGTCTGATATGTTGTTGTATTTATTTGGTTTTTCGGCTTGGTGGTGGGTGGTGCTAGCTTTTTATAGTATGTGGCTGGTGTATTTGCAGCTAGAGCGCACAATTTCAGAGCGGCCATTTTTAGTGTTTAACTTAGTTGGCTTTAGCTTGTTAATAGTTGCGTCAAGCAGTTTAGAAGCAGGCCACTTAATCGCTTTGCCAGCCACGTTACCATCAGGTGCGGGCGGCATGCTGGGCAATGCGGTTGATGGTGGCCTTCGAGGCATGTTTGGCTATGTGGGCTCTACCATGCTGCTGCTGCTTTTATTTGCCGTAGGCTTTAGTTTATTTACAGGCTGGTCGTGGATTATGATGACCGAAAAATTGGGCTTTGGCTTATTAAGTACTTACCATTGGGCGCAGAATAAATATGTCGATTGGCATGATAGAAAAGCGGGCAAAGTGGTTGAACTTAAACGTGAAAAGTTTGTTGATGCAGAGCGTAAACGCACCGAAGACCGCGCGCCTGTTGAGATTAAAGCGTCCGATGTTGAAATTGCGCAAAGCGAGCGCGTGCAAAAAGAAAAGCAAACCGCACTTTTTGTAACCGATTTTGATTCCACCTTGCCGCCACTGCATTTGCTAGACGAAGCCAAAAACACAGTCGAGCTGCCCTCAAATGATACGCTCGATTTCACCTCACGCTTAATTGAACGCAAGCTGATCGATTTTGGCATTGAGGTTAAAGTTATTTCTGCGCAGCCAGGCCCAGTGATCACGCGCTTTGAGTTTGAACCTGCGCCTGGCGTAAAAGGCAGCCAAATTACCAACTTAGCGCGTGATTTAGCGCGCGCGCTGTCGGTTGTGAGCATTCGCGTGGTGGAGACAATTCCTGGCAAAAGTTGCATGGGGCTTGAGATACCGAACGCTAAGCGCCAAATAGTATTTTTATCAGAAATTATGGGCAGCCAAGTCTATGCCGATATGCACTCGCCCATTGCGATTGCCATGGGTAAAGATATTGCTGGCAAGCCGGTTGTAGCCGATTTAGCCAAAATGCCGCATGTACTGGTGGCGGGCACCACGGGCTCAGGCAAATCGGTGGCAATTAACGCGCTCATCTTAAGCTTTTTATATAAATCTGAGGCGTCGAAAGTGCGCATGATTTTGATTGATCCAAAAATGCTCGAGCTGTCGGTATATGAAGGCATTCCGCATTTGCTGGCACCTGTGGTCACCGATATGCGCCAAGCCGCCAACGCGCTTAATTGGTGCGTTAATGAGATGGAGCGGCGCTACAAGTTGATGTCGAGCTTGGGTGTGCGCAATTTGGCGGGGTACAACCAAAAAATTAAAGAGGCTGCAAAACTTGGCGAAAAAATTCCGCACCCGTTTAGCTTAACGCCTGATGCGCCCGAGCCGCTAGACGAGATGCCATTAATTGTGGTGGTGATTGATGAGCTGGCCGACATGATGATGGTGGTGGGCAAAAAAGTGGAAGAGCTCATCGCGCGTTTGGCGCAAAAAGCGCGTGCTTCGGGCATACATTTGGTACTCGCCACGCAGCGG
>JAYTEL010000027.1:0-3016 GCA_043735225.1 Methylotenera sp.
GCCAGGCTACGCGGTGGTTAATTTAGATACGCATTACAGCATCAACAATAATTGGAAGCTATTTGGCAAAGTGAACAATTTGTTTGATCACGATTACGCAACGTTTGGTGTGCTGGGCAACAATATTTTTAATGGTCAAGATGAGCAATTTCGCTCGCCTGCTGCGCCGCGCGCCGCTTGGGTGGGTGTAACGTATGAGTTTGGTACTAAAAAGTCTGCCAGTGCGGTGGACGATAATTAACGAATGCATGGCGCTTTACTCGAAGAAAAGCATGGCTAAAAATGTAGAAAAATAATTACAATCTGTCATTCTGAGTTTAGCGAAGAATCCATGCAAATTGTCAATGCGGCTGGATTAACCGCTACGCTCATAATAACGGCTCTGGATATTTATGTGCATTAATTGGTAAGCTTTTGGGTCGCACAAAGGATTAGCTACCTGTTGAATCCATTTACTCAATTCCTATGTCTATTGGCTGCGTGGTATCATTTCAGCTTGAATATTGTGAGATTTAAGCTATGAAATTAGGCACGCCATTATCTTCTTCCGCCACCAAAGTCATGCTGCTGGGCAGTGGTGAGCTAGGTAAAGAAGTGATTATTGCGCTGCAACGCTTTGGGGTTGAGGTGATTGCGGTCGATCGCTATGAAAATGCGCCTGGCCAACAAGTGGCGCACCGCGCTTATACCATCGACATGACCGATGCGACTGCGCTTAAAGCTTTAATTCGCCAAGAAAAACCGCACTTGATTGTGCCAGAAATTGAGGCGCTGAACACCGATGCGCTAGCCGAAATGGAAGCGGAAGGTTTCACGGTAATTCCCACCGTAAAAGCAGTGCAACTTACCATGAACCGCGAAGGCATTCGCCGACTAGCGGCAGAAGTGCTCAAATTAGCCGTTTCGCCTTATGCATTTGCGCGAAGTGCGTCCGAGCTGCAAACCGCCATTGATGGACAGGTAAGTGACGGGGTTTTTGGCAGTAAACCGATTGGCTACCCATGTTTTATTAAACCCACCATGTCGTCTAGCGGCAAAGGCCAATCGCGCGTGACCGAGGGCGCTCAAGTGCAAGCCGCGTGGGATTACGCCGCAACGGGCGGGCGCGTTAACTTGGGCGTGGTAATTGTAGAAGGCCAAATTGATTTTGATTACGAAATTACATTGCTTACCGTGCGCGCCAAAAATGCAGCGGGTGAAACGCAAACCTATTTTTGCGAGCCTATCGGCCACGTGCAAAAAAATGGTGATTATGTTGAAAGTTGGCAGCCACAAGCCATGACGCCTACCGCTTTAAACAATGCGCAAACCATCGCCAAAACCATTACCGACGCGCTTGGCGGCTTGGGGCTATTTGGTGTGGAATTATTCGTTAAGGGCGATGCAGTGTGGTTTAGTGAGGTGAGTCCACGCCCGCACGACACTGGCATGGTCACCATGTGTACACAGCGATTAAGTGAGTTTGAATTGCATGCACGCGCCATTTTGGGTTTGCCAGTCGATGTTACGTTAACAAGTGCGGGCGCAAGTGCAGTGATTTATGGCGGCGTTGAATCTAACAATTTGCAATACAATGGCTTGGAAGCCGCATTAAATATACCTTGCAGCGATGTGCGTTTGTTTGGCAAGCCTGAATCATTTGTCAAGCGGCGCATGGGCGTGGCGCTGGCAACGGGTAAAGATACTGATGAAGCGCGTAACCGCGCCAAACTTGCGGCGAGCTTAGTAAAACCATTGTAGGAGCGATTGTTAAATCGCGAAAACATAAGTCAATATGCGCAATGTTGCAATCGCGATTTAAAAATCGCTCCTACAAAAACCTCAGTCATTAAGTCTACTATGCTCAATAAAATAGAAGAAGTTGGCAGTACAAAATCCACGTTTTATCAGCTACTTGGTGGCACAGAAATAGTCCGCCAATTGGTTGAAACCTTTTACGACATTATGGATGCTGACCCAAAAGCGGCCACTATTCGCAAGTTGCATCCAAGCGATTTAACATCTTCGCGCGAAAAACTATTTATGTTTTTAACAGGTTGGACTGGCGGCCCGCAATTGTACATTGAGCGTTATGGGCATCCACGGTTAAGACAGCGACACATGCACGTGTCGATTGGTGAGGCTGAGCGCGATCAGTGGATGTTTTGCATGATTAGTGCCATGCAACAATTAAATTTTGACGATAAATTGATGCAAAACCTGTCCGAGCAATTGTATGGAGTGGCTGATTTTATGCGAAATGAAGCTTAATAGCTGACTAATAAAAATCATTAAATTAGTATTAAAAAAACCATTAAACAATTAATATAAAATCATTAAGCCGGTAAAAAAATCTTTAAAACAGCATTCGCAAAACAAATTAATCCTTTATAACTAAGCTTGCTGGTATAGTCAATTACAATTATACGAATCACGCAGCGCAGGGAGTAATGCTTGGCTTTAAGCAGATTCTTACGTGTTTTAAACTTACAATTATTGCTAACGGCAGCGTTGCTTATTTGGCAATGTGCTTGTTTTGCGGGCGATATTCTTTCACCCAATGAGCGCGCTTGGCTGAGCGCGCATCCTCATATTCGCGTTGCTGTCTCTCCCGATTACCCGCCTATTAGTTTTTTGAATGCCCGCGGGCAGCCAACAGGGTTGGAAAATGATTATCTAACTCTGTTAGAAGCGCGATTGGGCTATCAATTTAAACGTGTAATTCCTACCTTGGCGCAGCGCGCCGCCGATAACCCAGAAGACAAGCAAGTCGATATGGTGCCAACTTTTGCATCTACAACTAATCGATTAAAGAATTGGCATTTTACAAAGCCGTATTTGGACTTCCCTGTATATTTAATTACCCAAGAAAATGCACCCATTAAATTTTCGCTTGAAAATAGCCAGCAACAACAAGTTTCTGTGGTGGGGCATTATGCGGTTTACGATTTTTTTAAGCAGAAATATCCTAGCGTTAAAATAGATAAAGTGGATGATACTTGCATTGGGTTGCAGCGTGTGGCAATTGGACAAAGTG
>JAYTEL010000028.1:0-4023 GCA_043735225.1 Methylotenera sp.
GTGATTTCTACCGCATTTCGCGTTAACACTTGATAAGTGCCTCCGCCAACAGTGCCAATGCCAAGTAGGCCAACACGTAGTTGTTTTACATTGGATTGCATCACATCGCCACCTCTTTATTTTGCTCTTTATTTTGGATAATTTTGTTTACAGCATGTTTGTTACGGTAACCTTCTAAAAACCGTGCAATACGTTTCATCGCCTCACGCAAATCATCCTCATTCGGCAAAAACACAATTCTAAAATGGTCTGGTGTTTTCCAATTAAAACCTGTGCCTTGCACCAACAACACTTTTTCTTCTAATAACAGCTCTAAAATAAATTGCTGATCATCCTTAATTGGGTACATGATTGGATCGAGCTTTGGAAACAAGTACATGGCCGCTTTGGGCTTAACGCAAGTAACGCCAGGAATAGCCGTAATCATCTCAAAGGCTAAATCGCGTTGTTTACACAAGCGGCCGCTAGGCGCGACTAAATCATCAATACTTTGATAGCCGCCCAGCGCAGTTTGAATGGCAAATTGACCTGGCACATTGGCGCAAAGCCGCATAGATGCTAGCATGTTAAGGCCTTCAACGTAATCGCCTGCATGCGATTTATCGCCAGAAATCACCATCCAACCCGCTCTGTAGCCGCAAGTGCGGTAGTTTTTGGATAAACCGTTGAAGGTTACAAATAGCACGTCTTCAGCCAAGCTTGCCATTGAAACATGCGTTTCTTCATCGTATAAAACTTTATCGTAAATTTCATCGGCATAAATAACCAAGCTGTATTTGCGCGCAATATTAATGATGCCTAGCAACGTTTCTGTTGGGTACAGTGCGCCAGTTGGATTATTGGGATTTATTACGACGATAGCGCGGGTATTTTTAGTGATCTTTGCTTCAATATCCGCTAGGTCGGGCAGCCAGCCAGTCGCTTCGTCGCACAAATAATGGATTGCCGTGCCGCCAGCCAAGGTTGCTGCGGCTGTCCATAACGGATAATCAGGCATTGGCACTAATACTTCATCGCCATTATTAAGTAGAGCTTGCATCGCCATCACAATTAGTTCGCTCACGCCATTGCCGATAATAATGTCGTCCACCGTAACGCCTGCAATATGCTTACTTTGAGTGTAATGCATAATGGCTTTACGCGGCGCAAATAAGCCTTTGCTATCGGTATAACCGCCCGCATTATTCATATTGCGTATCACGTCCAGCTGAATTTCTTCAGGCACTTCAAAACCAAACGCCGCAGGATTGCCAATATTCAGCTTAATTACGCGCTGTCCTTCGTCCTCCATCTGCCGTGCGCGTTGCAACACTGGGCCACGAATATCGTAGCAAACGTTAGCCAGTTTATTGGATTTAAGTAAAGGTGACATGAGGATAAATGGTTGCTTTTAACAGCGCAGTTTATAAAGATACAAGTTTACATTAGAATAAGTGTTTTGCTCAATGCCAGCCTGCGCATGTGCGTCTTTTGAATACACTATTTCAATAAACTATTTCAACAAACTATTTAAACAAAAAATTTGAAAAAAATTTGAACAAACCATGAAACTACATTTAACAACATCTGAACACAACTATTTAATTTCTGGCTATGGGCTTGGTTTTATCGAAATTAACCAGCAACGTTATAGCGCTAATTTGATTGTAATGCCCGATAAGCTTGTTTTAGATTGGCCTGCGACCGATTTTGCCAGCTTAACAGAAGCACATTTTATGCATATTGTAGAATTAAAACCTGAGGTAGTCTTATTAGGTACGGGCGAAAAACATCAATTTTTGCATCCAAAAATTGCGCAACAACTGATTGAAAATGGCATTGTGCTTGAATGCATGACAACCAGTGCAGCGTGCAGAACCTACAACATCTTAATGAGTGAAGGCCGTCATGTGGCAGCTGCTTTATTACTTTAAAATTAAATTATTAAGGTTATTAAGCCTATTTCAGGTGCTCACATTTTTAGTCTAAACTATCTACGCCAATCCATGCTGGCTCTCCTTCTCCAGTCTTGATGTATTTTTTTTGATACACTTTCCTAATCAACAAATTTACCTCTTTAAATTCGCCGAGCAATTTATCGCAATCTTCACCGTTTACCGCGCCGCATTTTAAGGCCATATCAACATATACATGATCTGTAGAACCAATATCAATCATACGTTTAATCACACTAGGGTGGGCATAATGACCGCCTTCGGTAAACGCCCATTCAATATTAGGTTGCTCTGTAACCACAAACCATGGGCCACTGCGCTGCTGCCAACCAAACGGTTTAGCGTTGGGTTTATTCGTGACATCTGCGCGGGTTTTAAGGGCGTTGTACGCAATTATAGTGTTTGGGTAGTTAATCGCAATTGCTGAAGTTGGCGGAAGTGTTTGTGCGCTTTTTAATTGCTTAGGTTTACTTTTCTTTTTCTTGGTGGCAGCTTGGGCACTAATTGCATTAAACGCTAAAAGAATTGCGAGTAAAAATGTGATTAATTTCATGTTTGTAAAATCCTACAATTGTGGCGCTAAAGCAATTATGTGCTAGCGCTGCGGCGTTAAGGTAAGCTGCAAACCTTTATCTGTCACCACCATGTCTTTTGGACGGTAATTAATGCCGCCAAATTTTAAATCTTCTGATTTAACGGTATAAAGTGTTAGGCCATTCAACATTTGACCGCCCACCGTTTTGGTAAGCGCGTTAATAAGTTCGTTATATTTTCCGCCTGCGCCGTCTAAATTAAAGCTTTCAATTTTTGGCTCATCAAGCACAACAGTGCTTGTTGCGGCGTCAAAGCGCAGTTTGCCAGAAATGCCTAATTTACCTGCTAAATTTTTATCGAGCAACTGACTAGTTAGCTTGGTATCCATCGTCGTTGTCATGCGGCCAGTGCTTTTGTCAAAAGCGACTAGAGAGTTTGATAAATTAACGTCAAATACTTTGAGTAATTGAATGGGGAGCGCCAACTTTTCATTTAGCTTTTGCGCAATTTGGTCACCTGTTACATTAACCTGACGATCGCCCATCATGGTTGCGCAGCCAGAGAGTGCGAGTAAAACTAATATGATAATAAAAAGTTTATTTTTCATTTTTTTCTCGCTTTTTTTAAGTCACAAAATAGTATCTTCAAACCGTCATTGTGAGCTGAGCCATGAATGACAATCAAAATATTTAACGCATATTAAAGGTTTTTGGTTGATAGCGTTAAGCTAGCATTGGTGCCGCCAAAACCAAAACTATTCGATAGTGCGGTCACAATGTTCACGCTATCGATGCGGCTTGTGGCAATTGGCAAACCCAGTGCCGCCGGGTCTAGCGTTTCAATATTCGCACTGGCGGCGATGAAATTATTTTCCATCATAATCAGTGTATAAATCGCCTCATTAACGCCCGCCGCGCCAAGCGCATGACCGCTGAGCGATTTGGTAGACGCAATTGCCGGTAATTTGCCGTATGCGCCGCTCGCAAATACCGCTTGAATCGCCTCAAGCTCTTTAGTGTCGCCAACAGGCGTAGATGTGCCGTGTGTGTTAATGTAATCCACATGGTCTATCCCTTGCAAGGCAAGCTGCATACACCTAACAGCGCCTTCACCACTTGGCGCAACCATGTCATAACCATCTGACGTGGCGCCGTAACCAACTACCTCGGCATAGATTTTTGCGCCGCGTGCTATAGCATGCTCATATTCCTCAAGCACTACAATGCCGCCGCCGCCAGAAATCACAAAACCATCACGATTTGCATCATAGGTGCGGCTGGCTTTTTCGGGTGTTTCGTTATATTTACTGCTAAGCGCGCCCATCGCGTCAAACAAATAGCTCATGGTCCAATGTTCTTCTTCGCCGCCGCCTGCAAACACAATGTCTTGCTTACCAAGCTGAATCTGCTCTGCACCCGCGCCAATACAATGTGCGCTGGTGCTGCAAGCCGAGCTGATGCCGTAATTAACGCCTTTAATTTTTGCACCTGTAGCAAGGCAAGCGGCAATGCCGCTACTCATGGTTTTGGTCACCATATACGGCCCCACGCGGCGG
>JAYTEL010000029.1:0-5278 GCA_043735225.1 Methylotenera sp.
GCCTGCCGCAGCACTTAAATGTGACGCATGGCTAATTAAAGTAAAATCAATCTTGCTGGTTTCTAAATCTACACGCGCCACTTTTACGGTGAGCCTATCACCCAATCTAAATCGCAAGCCTGTTCGCTCGCCCAGCATTTCGTGGCGGGCTTTGTCAAAATTAAAATAATCATTGCCAAGCTCAGTGACGTGCACCAAGCCTTCAACATACACGCCATCTAGCGCCACAAACACGCCAAACGCTGTTACGCCCGCAATTGTGCCTTCATACACCTCACCGATTTTATCTTGCATGTAATAGCATTTCAGCCAATTATTCACGTCGCGCGTGGCATCATCGGCGCGGCGTTCAGTCATGCTGCAATGCACACCTAAATTATTCCAGTCTTTGGCTTTATATTTTTCACCATTTACCACAGCCTTAATGGCGCGATGAATCAGCAAATCAGGATAACGTCTAATGGGCGAAGTAAAATGCGCGTAGGCCTCGTATGCCAAGCCAAAATGACCGACGTTATCTGGGCTATAAACGGCTTGCTGCATCGATCGCAATAATACTGTTTGCAATAATTGCGCGTCTGGTCGCGTTTTAATTTGGTTCATCAATTTACCGTAATCTTTAGCGTGCGGCTTATCGCCACCCGTTACGCCAAAGCCAACTTCAGCCATAAACGTGCGTAACGCTTCGAGTTTTTCAGGTGTTGGCCCTTCGTGAATGCGATAAAGTGCCGTTTGTTCATTTTTGCTTAAAAAATCTGCCGCACAAACATTGGCAGCCAGCATGCATTCTTCAATCAGCTTATGCGCGTCATTGCGCTTTACTGGCACGATTTTGTCAATTTTGCCGTTATCGTCAAAAATCATCTGCGTTTCGGTCGATTCAAACTCAATCGCGCCGCGCTTTTCACGCTGATTTAACATTAACTTAAATAAACTATACAGGTTTTGCACGTGCGGCATAATATGCGCGTATTCTTGCGCGGTTTCACCTTGTGGATTCTCTAACATTTCCGCCACTTTAGTGTAAGTCATGCGGGCTTTAGATCGCATGACCGACGGGTAAAACTTGTAGGAATTGACTATACCAGTGGCGTCAATTTGCATGTCGCATATCATGCACAGCCGCTCTACGTCTGGGTTGAGCGAGCATAGACCATTAGATAAGGCTTCTGGCAACATGGGAATGACACGGCGTGGAAAAT
This sequence comes from Methylotenera sp., assembly GCA_043735225.1. GTDB lineage: Bacteria > Pseudomonadota > Gammaproteobacteria > Burkholderiales > Methylophilaceae > Methylotenera_A. Next base: position 1,203 of record JAYTEL010000029.1, read on the forward strand.
ACACCGAATTACCGCGCTCGAATGCTTCTTTGTCTAACGCGTCGTCTGGCTTGACGTAAAAACTCACGTCAGCAATCGCCACGACTAAACGCCATCCTGCGCCCGCTGTTTCTACGTACACCGCATCATCAAAATCCCGAGCGGTTTCGCCGTCAATGGTTATTAGCGGCAACTCGCGACAATCGATGCGACCCTTATAATCAGCGGCTTGCACGAGTGTTGGAATGCTTTGCGCTTGGTGAATCGCTGCGGGCGTAAATTCATGTGGCAGCTTGTGTTTACGCAAGGCAATTTCAATTTCCATGCCGCTATCGGCATAATTTCCTAAAATTTGTACCACTTTGCCCATAGGGTGTGCGCCGCTTGAAGGCTGCGCAGTCAATTCCACCATCACCACTTGGCCAGGTTTTGCGCCCATATCCAAATGATATGGAATTAAGATATCTTGGTTAATGCGTTTATCTTCAGCCGCCACAATAGTCACGCCTTGGCCTTGTATGACGCGCCCTACCAAGGTTTTGGTGCCGCGCTCTAACACCTCAACAATTTTGCCTTCTGGCCGGCCTTTTCTATCAAGCCCGCTCATGCGCACCATCGCGCGGTCGCCGTGCATCACTTGCGCCATCTCGCGCGGGCCTAAAAATAAATCATCAGGATGTTTGGTTTTATCGTCTGGCACCAAAAAACCAAAGCCGTCAGGATGGCCTTGCACTGTGCCGCTAATAGCGTGTATCTTGTCTGCCAAGCATAGCGCGCCTTTACGATTGCGCATTATTTGGCCTTCGCGCTCCATCGCGTTTAAACGCTTGTTAAAGTTTTCTTGCTCTTCAATGCCAATATCCAAAAAAGTATAGACCTGCTCAACAGACAACGGAATACCTTGATCGGACAACAATTGCAAAACGAGCTCCCGGCTAGGTAGCGGCGCTTCGTACTGATTGGCCTCGCGCTCGGCGTGTGGATCGCTACCACGTTTGCTGGCGTTATTTTGATGATTTTTGATTGACAAGTTAATTGCTTTCTATAATATTTAACTAGTTAGTGCATCAGCTTAAGAAATTAGTTGCCCAGATGGCGGAATTGGTAGACGCGCAGGTTTCAGATACCTGTATCGAAAGATGTGGAGGTTCGAGTCCTCTTTTGGGCACCAATGCATACAAGTATTGTACAGCTAAGTTATTGTATTGCGATGTCTTTTTGTGAGCCTAATACACCGTAAATAAGCCGATCTTTAGTCACTTTGCGCACCAACCTTAAGTCAATTATTGGTGCGCCTGCAGAGTATCCATAAACCAAGGCCGTGTCACACAATATATTTATGCTACGTGGAACGCCCCCTGATTCTGCGCTTATAAATTTTATTGCGGGCCGAGTAAATAATGGTGCGTCTCGCCCTGCTATGTGCAAACGATGATTGATGTATTTACTCACCTCAGCAGGTTTTAATGGTGGAATATAATAATCAACAGATACCCGCTGAAAAAACTGCTTCATATCAGGCCTGCGCAGTACGTTTCTTAACTCTGGCTGACCAACTAATATTACTTGTAAGAGCTGATCTTTATCAGCATTTATGTTGGATAACATTCGCAATGACTCTAGCGCTTTTGGGCTTAAGTTTTGCGCTTCATCAATGATTAATACTGCGCGCTTATTGGTGACATAAGCCTGTATCAAAAATTGTTGAAATGCATCAAACAACGCTAAATAAGATTTTCCCTCATACGGCTGATCAAACGCCATCAAAATCCAGCTAACCAAATCTTCCATATCTTGATGCGTGTTATAAACGATACCAACTGTCAGCTCGTCACCTAAATTATTAATTAAATGCCGCAGTAAAGTTGTTTTTCCACAACCTATATCGCCGCAAATCACAGAAAAACCAGCGCGATTTTGTACGCCGTATTCCAGCATGGTATAAGCCATACTATGTCTAGCACTTAGAAATAAAAATTCTGGATCTGGTTGAATGGTAAAGGGCTTTTCTTTAAGCCCATAAAATGACTCATACATAAAAAATAACCAATCTATTTAGAGGCTTGCAGCGATTGTAACAGCTTGGTTGCGTCAGCTTTTATGGCAATATCTTGCTCAGATTTAGCATCAATTGAGTGTTTAATTACATTTTGCAGTGCCTGCTTTGCTAATTCGTTGTTATTTTTTGCAAGATGCACTTTTGCTAAATGATAATGAAAAACGGCCATATTTGGCATTTGCTCAATGGCTTTTGTTAAAGACACTTCAGCTTCATCAAATTTGCCCAGTTTATAACTTGCCCAACCGAGTGTATCCATAAATTGTGGCAAATTGCTTTTAGATTTGCTAACTAATTGATAAGCATGCTCAAACGACGCTTTATCAGTGCGCGCATCTAATAACAAAAAGGCCAAATTGTTTGCCACAAGCTCAGAATCAGGCCTGTCGATAATTAACTTTTCGTACACAGAAATTGCATTGTCATATTTGCCAGATGCCTCATAAATGCTCGCTTGCGTAATTAGTAAATCAAAGTTATTGGGTGCCTTTAACAAGCCTTGATTAATCGTTTTTTCAGCTTCTACCTTAAATTGAGTATTCACTTGTTCTAATGCAAGTCGTTGATAAGCCACAGTCATGTTCGGATTGGATTGAATAAGACTGTTGAACGTTTGTATCGCATTTTGCGACATGCCAGCGGAGGCGTAAAGCTGGCCTAAAATTAGTTTTGCCTCTGCATTAGCAGGGCTAGTTTTTGTAACTGTTTGCATAAATCCAATGGCGTCTTGCGTTTTACCAGCCTGCACATAGGTATTAACAATCGCGTTAATAAGCTTGATATCACTGGGCGATTTATCATGGGCGCGCTTAAGCGAGCTAATTGTGCCCACTAAATCATTTTTGTTGGACGAAATTGCGCCTAAAATTTCATCTGCAATCGGGCTTTGTACATCGGTATTTTTTACGCGGTCGGCTAGCGCCTGTGCACCAGCATAATCGCCTTTGGCAATTTTAAATTGAGCAAACGCTCGTAGCGCCAACATATCGTTTGGATGTGAAGAAAGCATGCTTTCAAGCACTTTTTCAGCGCGCTCTGGTTGTTTGCGACGAACTAAAAACTGCGCATAAGGCACGCCGTATTTAGCAGAAAGCTTGCTAGTATCAAATGCTTTTATATAACTTTCTTCCGCCAGTTCGGCCGATCCAACGCTTTCGTATGTTGTTGCTAGCATTACGGCGGCGTTGCTAGAATCTGGCGAGTCTCTCAATACAGATCGCAAGTCTGAAATAGCCGCGTCGTAGCTTTTTTCTTGCATCGCCAAATTAGCCCTTAACGTAAGCGCAAGCGAGTTACTTTTATCCGCCGAAATGATCTCGTTTAACATTTTACTTGCCGCTGCATTTTTACCATCAGCCATTAATTTATAGGCAATTAAGCCTTGTGCTTTATAGCCTTGCGGACTATTACCAGCCTCTTTAACAATTTGATAGAGCAATTTTTCTTCTGCAGCAGAATCTTTTTGAGCGCGGTATAAATCGCCCAATGCGAATGCTAATTCATAATTTTTTGGCTCTTTTTTTACAAAATTTTCCATTTCGCTGCGCCCTGCAGCGCCGCCCTTAGTCGCTAATATAAAGTTAATTACATCTAATTTAGCCACTACATTGTCAGGCGAATTCTTCGCAATTGCGCGTAATTGAATTTCTGCTTCGTCGACGCGGTTTGTTTTCATTAAAAACTGTGCATACGTTTTTTTTATAAATGTATTTTCTGGAAACAACTGCAACATTTTTTGATACGTTTTATCAGCCTCCTCAAATTTTGATAAGTTTTCTAATGCCTTGGTTTTTAAAAATTGAACCGTGAGATTTTTTTCATTACTACCTAAGGCTTTATCAAAATACGCAATCGCTTTTGCACTATCATTTTCTGCCAAACTAATGTTAGCCAACACTAAAAAAGCATCCTGATTGTTTTTATCGATTGCCAAGGCTAAATTGGCATATTCAAGGGCACCTTTTTTATTGTTCTGCTTAAGTTGAATCGCGGCGTATAAATTTAAAGCAGCGACATTATTTTTATCTAATTCAAGCGC
>JAYTEL010000030.1:0-10971 GCA_043735225.1 Methylotenera sp.
CATCGCATCCAAACGTTGCGCGGCAAGTTTAATCGCCTCGTATTCCATCAAACGACGGACTAACTCGGCTCTAGGGTCATCTTCCTGAGCAATTTCGGCGGGTTTTGGCAGCAACATGCGCGATTTAATCTCGATTAACATCGCCGACATCAGTAAATAATCGGCAGCCAGCTCTAACTTAATCACCTTCGACTTATCTCTGGTTCCTTGGTCCACATACACCATATATTGCGCGGTAAGCTGCGCCATGGGAATATCCAGAATATCTAGATTATGCTTGCGAATAAGATATAACAATAAATCGAGCGGGCCTTCAAACGCCTCTAAATAAACCTCTAGCGCGTCAGGCGGAATGTATAAATCGTGCGGCAGCTCAGCTAGCAGCTCGCCCTTAATTTTAATTTCAGGGATTTTAATTTCTGATGTTGTAAGTAACAAATTAAAGCCTTATTTTAGCCACAGAGAACACAGAGCTCATAGAGAAAATCTAAAAAACAATTTAGCCGCCGATGAACGCAGATAAACGCCGATAAAACCTTCCGTCATTACGAGTGAAGCGAAGCAATCCATTTGCACGCTTGACCGCCGCATGGATTCCCACGGGCTTCGCCCTTGCAATGACGGGTTTGTGCAGCGAGCAAAAAAATCATTTGCACACCCTCCCTTGTTTTTTGTAGGTCGGACTTAAGTCCGACAAGTCGGGTTAAAACCCGACCTACATAACTATTTAGCTGGCGGTGTCCATGGGTCTTCTTGTAAAACTCAGACAAACTTAAACTCCAATTGTTTGTCATTTGTTGATGTGCAACAAATGCAAGGCCAGTAATGCTCATGCTTGCAGTATAGTTAGTACAATCAATATTTTTGGGGTTTGCTATGCCCATTACACACCCAGCAACGTAATCAGCTGAAGGTTTCAAAGCCTCAAACATTCTTGTATTAAGGAAAATGCGGCCTTTACCTTGATAGATAATCCAAAAATTTGATGTGGCTATTTTTTTCTTCATCACTTGAAGCTGAATCCATCTGAGCAAGAACATCAAAGACCTCAACAATAACATCTACCTGCTTATCTAAAAATACTTTTTTGGCTGGCGCTCTTCTCGTATACATATTGCCACATTGCAAATATGCCTGATATTAAAACAATCAGCACAGCTGAACTTTCTGCGGTTCTTTTGGAAAAAATAGTTTTGAATATATTTATGAGTATGATTTTGACCTTAACCATAATTCAAACCCATCGCATCCCTCACATCGCGCATCGTCTCCCGCGCCAACTTCCGCGCTTTTTCGCAACCTTCGGCGACAATGTTTTTCACTAAAGTTGGGTCTTCGGCATATTGTGCGGCGCGTTCTTGGATGGGTTTCAATTCTTTTAGCACCGCTTCTATTACGGGTTGTTTGCATTCAATGCAGCCAATTGATGCGCTTTTGCATCCAGTTTGTACCCAATCTTTAACGTTGTTGTCAGAATACACTTCGTGCAATTGCCACACTGGGCATTTGGCTGGGTCGCCTGGGTCTGTACGTCTGATTCGCGCGGGGTCGGTGGGCATGGTTTTGATTTTTTTAGCGACAGAATCCATGTCTTCGCGCAAGCTAATGGTGTTGTTATAGCTTTTTGACATTTTTTGGCCGTCTAAGCCCATCATTTTGCTGGCTGGCATCAGTTTGTATTCTGGCTCTACCAAAATCATTTTTCCGCCGCCTTCTAAATAGCCCAGCAATCGCTCTTTATCGCCCAAACTTAAATTTTGCGCCTCCTCTATCATGTTGCGCGCGCTGTCTAGCGCTTCATCATCGCCATCTTGCTGATAGGCGCTGCGCATTTCCTCGTACACTGCGGCGCGTTTACTGCCGAGTTTTTTTATAGCGGCATTAGCTTTTTCTTCAAAGCCGGCTTCTTTGCCATAAATATGATTAAACCTGCGGGCAATTTCACGGGTAAATTCAATGTGCGGAATTTGGTCTTCGCCCACTGGCACTTGCGTGGCTTTGTAAATGAGAATATCGGCAGATTGCAGCAGTGGGTAACCCAAAAAACCATAAGTAGATAAATCTTTATGGTTAAGTTTTTCTTGCTGATCTTTGTAAGTTGGCACGCGCTCTAACCAGCCAAGCGGCGTAATCATTGATAGCAGCGTAAATAATTCAGCATGTTCTGGCACGCGAGATTGAATAAATATGGTTGCGTTTGCTGGGTCAACACCCGCTGCCAGCCAATCAATGACCATCTCCCATACCGATTCTTCAATGATTTCTGGTGTGTCGTAATGCGTGGTTAATGCGTGCCAATCGGCTACAAAAAAAAGGCATTCGTGCTCGTGTTGCAATTTAAGCCAATTTTTAAGCACGCCGTTGTAATGGCCTAAATGCAAGTTGCCCGTTGGGCGCATGCCCGATAAAACGCGTTCGATTGCCATGAAGTTAAAGCCTTAAGAAGAATAATACGTTTGTTATGCTATTGCTAGCCCAGTTATTTTTAAGCAAAAATGCGTAAAATAATGCCTTGAAAAAAATCAATAAACGGGCCAATTATTATATTAAGCACACCCGTAAACATCAGTATAATTAAAATGACAAAGCCATATTTTTCAACCTGCGCCAGCTTAAACGCCAAATTATTGGGTAGTAAACTCACCGCAATCCGCCCGCCATCAAGCGGCGGCATAGGCAGTAAGTTAAGCACCATCAGCACTATATTAATGCTAACGCCAATAAAACACATTTGTAATAAATAGGGAAAAGCAGGCGAAAAATTACCTTTAGATAACGCATATTTTATATAGCCCAACAACATGCTCCAGCCAATTGCCATGACCAAATTTGAGGCTGGCCCTGCCGCAGCCACCCACAACATATCTTTTTTAGGATTACGCAAATTGCCAAAATTAACGGGCACAGGCTTTGCCCAACCAAATAAAACCCCGCCCAAAACGAGCGTAATTGCCGGCAGCAAAAGTGTGCCAATAGGGTCGATATGCTTGAAAGGATTAAGCGAAATACGGCCAAGCTTTTCTGCTGTTAAATCGCCAAAATATTTAGCGGCATAGCCGTGCGAGGCCTCGTGCACGGTTATCGCCAACAAAATGGGAATAGCCGCAATGATTATTTTTATGATTAATGCTTGAATTTCCATTTTTTTACCTTAATTAAACTTTAAATTTTTTTTAACGTAGATTGTAAAAGCTGAACCTAAAATCCAAATGGCGCGGCGTCGCCCACACCTTGGCGAATAAGCACTGGCGCGGCTTGTGTTAAATTAATCACCGTTGTTAAGCCAGCAAAACTAATGTCAGAGTCGATAACTAAATCAACACTGTGTTCTAATTGATCGCGAATTTGCCAGGCTTCGTTTAGGGGCGCGTCATCATTTGCAATTTGCAAGGTCATACTTAACATTGGCTCACCAAGCGCATCAAGCAGAGCTTGCGTTACAGCATGATTAGGTACGCGAATACCAACTTCGTTACGCTTGGGGTGTTGCAAGCGGCGCGGTAGCTCGCGCGTGGCCTTTAACACAAATGTATAAGCGCCTGGTGTATTGGATTTAAGCAGCCTAAATTGGCTATTATCTACTTGCGCATAAATGGCTAGCTCGCTTAAATTGGCGCAAATTAAGGTAAAAAGGTGGCTGTCATCCACGCCGCGAATTTGCCGAATGCGATCTTGCGCATCTTTAAATCCTAACATGCAACCAAGCGCATAGCTAGAATCAGTCGGGTAGGCAATCACCCCGCCGCCGCGCAAAATATCCACACTTTGTTTGATTAAGCGCGCCTGCGGATTATCGGCAATGATGACGAAATATTGTGCCATTTAGTTTAGATATTACTAGCTTAAAAACTTGGCCTCTGGCCAGTCATCCCACACTGGCACACAGCCTGCGGGCAGCTCTGGCACTTGACCCATACCCATAAAAGACAAACCAGCGCCGTGATAATCAGAACCTAGTGAAGCTTTTAAACTAAATTTATGGGCAATTTTAGCAAATTGTTGGTATTGCGGCGGCTGATGACTGCCTGTAACGACCTCAATTGCGCTGCCGCCCAACATGCGAAACTCGTGCATGAGCAAATGCATATTCACCGTGCCTAAATCGTATCGGCCTGGGTGCGCAATCACCGCTTGACCGCCCGCGCCAGTGATTAACTGCACTGCGCTTTCTAAATCCATCCAATTAGAGTCGACAAAACCAGGCTTACCTTTGACTAAAAACTTTTTAAACACGCTTTTAACGTCTTTGGCATGGCCCGCTTGCGCCAAAAACTGTGCAAAATGGCTGCGCGTTAAAATGCTTTGCTTGGCAATGGCTTTTGCGCCCTCATATGCGCCGATAATACCTGCATTAGTAAGGCCAACGGCCATTTCTTGGGCGCGCACATCGCGGGTGTGACGCACTTTATCTAGCGCGATTTTTAGCGCCGCGTTTTCAGCATCAAACTTTAAACCCACAATATGTAGCGTACGCTTTTTCCATGTAACCGAAATCTCCACACCGTTTACAAAATGGATGTCATGCTGGGCTGCCGCAAGGCGAGCTGCTGCAAGCCCGCTTACGTCATCGTGATCGGTCAATGCCAGAACTTTTAAGCCGCTTGCTGCGGCATGTGAAACCAAATCAGCAGGCGATAATAGCCCATCAGAGATTGTAGAATGGCAATGTAAATCAATCTTGGCGGACATAATGTTTGTATATTGATGATGCTAATAAAAGTGTGTTTTGCATTAATAGCCAAATCATAGCAAAATAGAGGCCTTTCAGATAGCGTAACGCTTTAAGGCATGCATGAAATTCTTATTTGATTTAATTCCCGCCATCCTTTTTTTTGTATTTTATTTTTTATTTGATATTTATGCAGCAACCAAGGCCTTGATGGTTTTTGCTACTTTGCAAATCATATGGGAATATTTTAAGCATGGCAAAATCAGTAAAATGGCTTTAATCACCTTTTTGCTGGTAATTCCTTTTGGCGCAATCACACTATTTTTGCATGATGATTTTTTTATAAAGCTCAAATTTAGTATTTTTTACTGGGTGCTTGCTGTTGTTATGTTGGTTTCAAATTATATGTACAAAAAAAATCTGATTTATTTAATGATGCAAAAACAAATTGAAGCGAAAAAAAGCGTTTGGAACACAATGAATCTTGCTTGGGTGGGGTTTTTTGTGTTGACTGGATTGATTAACTTATTGTTTATATTTAAGTTTCCGCAATATTGGATTTACTTTAAGTTTCCTGGCGTGCCAATTGCCATGATGGTATTTATGCTGTCATTATTTGGCCTGTTAAATAAACAGATTAAGTTTATTGATGCAGATGAAACAATTGATTTAAAAGATAAACCTAAGGAATAACGTGCTATATGCCATTATGAGTGAGGATGTGCCCAACAGCCTTGAGAGCCGCTTGCATGCTAGACCTGCCCATTTAGCGCGGTTAACTGAGCTACAAAATCAAGGCCGATTAGTGTTAGCTGGTCCGCACCCTGCGATTGACAGCATCGACCCTGGCCCAGCAGGCTTTAGCGGCAGTTTAATTGTGGCAGAATTCGACAATTTAATTGCCGCGCAAAATTGGGCACAAGCCGATCCTTTTGTCATCAATGGCGTTTATGCAAGCGTTTTGGTTAAGCCTTTTCGCAAAACGCTTCCTTAATCTAAAACATGCCTTGTGGACGTCTTGATTGACGATAAATTTGAGTGAATAAATATGAATCTAATCGAAATAATCAACACTAGACTCGCTAGTCTTGAACCAATAAGTCTTGAAATTCGAGATGATAGTGCGCTGCACGCTGGCCATGCAGGCAATACAGGCGGCGGGCATTTCTCGTTAACCATAGTCAGCTCGCAATTTTCGCAAAAATCGCCCATAATGCGACATCGTTTAGTTTATCAAGCTTTAGCCGACTTAATTCCGCAACACATTCATGCTATAAGCATACTTGCAATTTCGCCAACAGACCCCAACTAACCACAAGCCAAATCAGGTTAAATTTTAAATTTAAGGATTTCTTATGAAAATCAACCAGTTATTTATTGCAATCGCTACTTGTTCTGCTTTAACAATATCGCCCGCTGTTTACGCAGCTGAAACCGCCGCCACCGTTAACGGCAAGGTAATTAAACAATCTTGGGTAGATTTCATCACCAAAGATGCTGAAGCGCGTGGCCAAAAATCATCCGATGGCATGCGCAATGCCATTATTAACGAACTGGTCGGCTCTGAGTTAGCTTACCAAGAAGCGCAAAAACAAGGTTTAGATAAAGATTCAGATTTTAAAACCAGTTCTGAGTTAGCCAATCGCAAAATGTTGGTAAACGTGTTTTTACAAGATTTTATGAAGAAAAACCCAGTGACAGAGGCCGATAAAAAAGCAGCCTATGAAGATTACAAAAAAGAATTAGGTAGTAAAGAATATAGCGCCCGCCATATTTTAGTTAAAACTGAGGCTGAAGCCAACGACGTGATGGCGCAACTTAAAAAAGGTGGCGATTTTGCTAAATTAGCGAAAGAAAAATCATTAGATCCTGGCAGTAAAGAAAAAGGCGGCGATTTAGGCTGGTTCTCACCCGCAGGCATGGTGAAACCATTTAGTGAAGCTGTTACCACCCTTAAAAAAGGCGAGACAACCGCTACGCCAGTGCAAACGCAGTTTGGCTGGCACATCATCAAATTGGTTGATTCGCGCGCTGCACAAGTACCGAGTTATGATAAAGTGAAGGAAGGTTTAGAGCGCACTTTGCAACAACGTAAACTAGAAAAAATGATGATTGGTCTGAAAGAAAAAGCTAAAATAGATGTGCCTGGTGTGACTGATAAAACAGATAAAAAATAAGCTATTTCTTATATAATTTGTTTATATTTTTAAAAGCCTGCAAATGCAGGCTTTTTTCTTTTTGTGACAAGTGTTTAACATTGACATTTGATAAAATAATGTAATAATAAGAACTATTATCATTTAGATTGCTCTTACACGATATGACCAAACTTTACGACATCGCGCTTAACGATATTAAACTTAATACATTAAATCCCGGTGACCACGGCGTCATCCACGCTATTCATGCCGAGCAAGCCTTGCATCAACGTTTGAATGCCATGGGTTTTCGTATTGGCAAAAAAATTGAGTTAATTCGCCGTGCTAGCTTTAATGGCCCTTTGCATGTGCGTATTGGCGCAACCGATATTATTTTGCGCGGTATAGACGCAGCGCGTATCCAACTAATTCCAACTTAAGCCGCGCTGACTTAAGCGTTGCAACCAAACTAAAGCCACGCATGAAACGCATCGCCCTACTTGGCATGCCCAACACGGGCAAATCAACCTTATTTAATCGCCTAAGCGGCGCTTCGGCCCGCGTGGGCAATTGGCCTGGCATTACTGTTGATTTAATGAGCGCCAAAATTTTATTGGGCGGCCACATTGCCGAACTGATTGATTTACCAGGACTTTATGATTTGCACGGTTTTTCTGATGACGAGCAGGTGGTGCGGCATTTTTTAAGCAATAACACAGTTGATTTAGCCATGATTGTGCTTAATAGCTCGCAAATTGACCGCCAATTATCACTCGCATTACAAATCAAAAATTTGGGCATGCCAACCATTTTGCTGCTTAACATGCAAGATGAGGCCAAGCGCGCAGGTATTAGCATTGACTCGCAAAGCATGACCCAGCAGCTGGGCTTTCCTGTGCTGCAAATAAGTGCAAAATATGGTGATGGCTGCCCGCAAGCCTTATTGGCTGCGGCCAAGCAAATAGCCGATAAGCCGCAAATTGTATCGCCGCAAACCATTGCGGGCTTGTTAGAAGCAGACGTGCAGATTGAGCAAGACATGCACAATATCGTTAAAAAAAGCGTGCAAATGCCAACAGAACTTAACGACGAAACCACTGACAATATCGACAAAGTGTTTTTGCACCCAATTGTTGGTTTGCCATTATTTTTCTTGGCCATGTTTTTGCTATTTCAGTTTATTTTTAGCGCAGGCGCCCCGCTGCAAGCGGGCATGGCGTGGCTATTAACGCTATTGCGCACTGTTATTTTAGAGCCATTATTTTCAAGCTTGCCTGTTTGGTTAAACGGCTTATTGCTTGACGGCATCTTTAACGGCATCAGTACTGTAGCGGCTTTTGTGCCCATTATAGTGCTGTTTTTTTTAGTGATGAGCATGGTAGAAGACAGCGGTTATTTATCACGCGCGGCTTTTTTAATGGATTCACTGATGTCAAAAATTGGCTTAGACGGCCGCGGTTTTGTGATGGTGTTAATGGGCTTTGGCTGCAACGTGCCAGCGCTAATGGGCACGCGCGTGATGCGTAGCCGCCCGATGCGCTTGCTAACGATGCTGGTGATTCCGCTATCACTCTGTTCTGCTCGGCTACAAGTATTTTTGTTTATGATTGCCGCGTTATTTAGGCCACAACAAGCCGCCATTGTGATGTTTTCGCTGTACATGATGAGCTTTTTAACCATCTTTTTAACGGCTATTTTGTTTAAAGGTCAATACAAAAGTACCGAGCCGTTTATTTTAGAATTGCCGCCGTATCGCTTCCCTACCCCGCGCCAAATATGGCTGCGCGGCTGGCAAGAAGTTAAATATTTTCTTAAACGCGCAAGCAAATTTATTGTGCTAGGCGTTGTGCTAGTATGGGCGCTAACGCACTACCCTACTAATGTGCCACCCGCCAGCATTGCCACACTTGCTGGGCAAATTGGTGCGCTATTTGCGCCAGTACTCAACCCTATTGGCATTGATACACAATTGGCGATTGCGCTAATATTTGGCTTTGTGGCTAAAGAAATTGTCATCGGCTCGCTAGCGGTGATTTACGGCCTGCAAGGTGATGCGCTCAGCCATCAAATTGCCAGCAATATTGATTGGGTGCAAGGCATGAGCTTTATGCTGTTCACGCTCATCTACACGCCTTGTTTATCCACCATTGCCACCATGAAAAGTGAATCAAAAAGTAGCGCGTTTATGTGGCTTTCTATCGCTTGGTCGCTCGGTTTGGCATGGGTTGTGAGCTTTATTTTTTACCAAAGCGCACGCGCGCTTGGCTTTTAGCGGATATTTAAAGTAGCAATGGCTAAACCCTGTTGTGATCATGCTTGCGATGCAGACGTAGCGCAAACCGCCCGATACCGCAAAGTACTTTGGGCGGCACTTGCAATTAATTTGGCAATGTTTTTTGTCGAAGTATTGGGTGGCTTTAAGTCTGGCTCAGTATCGCTAATAGCAGACGCAATAGACTTTTTTGGCGATGCTGCAAATTATGGCGTTTCACTTGCTGTGCTTGGCATGAGTCTACTTTGGCGAGCACGCGCCGCAGCGCTTAAAGGGCTAACCATGGGAATATTTGGTTTATTGGTATTAGCCAAATCTGTATGGAGCTTTAAAACAGGCACAATACCAGAACCTTACACCATGGGCGTGATTGGCGCTATTGCGCTGGCAGCCAATGCCAGCGTGGCTTTCATGCTGTATGCGTATCGCGAGGGCGATGCCAACAAGCGATCAGTGTGGTTATGCAGCCGTAACGATGCCATTGGCAATATAGCCGTCATGCTTGCTGCTTTTGGCGTATTTGGCAGTGGCAGCGCGTGGCCAGATTTATTAGTGGCTATTATTATGGCAAGCTTAGGTATTTCAGCCGCTGTGCATATTTTAAAACGCGCAGCTGTTGAGCTTGCATCTATTGTGAATCCCGACTGACAATATCTAACTAATTTGTAAGAACCGCTTATCTGCTTTCTGTTAAAATAGCCTTCAAATATTTTAACAATTGCAACACTATTTTAAGCAAAACAGCCGCTATGCAAAACAGCCAACTTTTAAGCCCAAATTTTCTTAGTTTACGTGGCAGTGCTGCGTTATCGCAATTTCGCCTTGAAAAACTACACCAATCTTTAAAACAATTTGCACCGAATTTTAGCCAGATTAATGCCGAGTTTGTGCATTTTGTATTTAGCGAAAAGCCACTTAACAGCGCGCAACAAAATACTTTAAAACAAATTTTAACGTATGGCGCGCATACAAGTGATGCCCTGCAAGCCAATAACCATAAGACTTTTGGCGATATTCAACAAGAATTATTTTTGGTGATTCCGCGTATTGGCACGATTTCACCTTGGGCCTCGCGCGCAACAGATATCGCCAATAATTGTGGCTTAGAAAGTGTGCTGCGTATTGAGCGCGGCATTGCTTATTATGTGCAAACAAACAATGGTGCGCCTTTGGATGATGCTGAAAAATCTGCTTTAGTAGATCAAATTCACGACCGCATGACCGAGCAAGTGTTTAACGATTTGAATGACGCGCAAAAGCTGTACCATAGTGCGCAGCCAGCGCCGCTTTGCACGATTGATATTTTACAAGGCGGCAAAGCTGCGCTTATTACCGCTAATAATGCCATGGGTTTAGCGCTATCGTCCGACGAAATCGATTATTTGTTGGAAAACTTTAGCAAAATTGGCCGTAACCCAACGGATGTTGAGCTGATGATGTTCGCGCAAGCCAACTCTGAACATTGCCGCCATAAGATTTTTAATGCCGATTGGGTGATTGACGGCAAAGCACAAGACATGTCACTTTTTGGCATGATTCGCAATACGCATAAGCTTAATCCTGGCCATACGGTTGTTGCTTATTCAGATAATTCTTCGATTGTAGCAGGTCAAAAAACCAAGCGTTTTTACCCGCAAAATGCTCAGTATCAATTCGTAGAAGAAGACATGCACTACTTGATGAAAGTAGAAACGCATAACCACCCTACTGCCATTTCTCCCTTTGCTGGCGCGGCGACAGGCGCCGGCGGCGAGATTCGCGATGAAGGTGCAACGGGCATTGGCAGCAAGCCTAAGGCGGGTTTGACTGGATTCTCAGTATCCAACTTAAATATTCCAAACTTTGTACAGCCTTGGGAAACCAACTCAGGTGAGCATGGTTACGGTAAACCA
>JAYTEL010000031.1:0-2748 GCA_043735225.1 Methylotenera sp.
ACGCTTGGCGCAATGGTATGAATGGCTTCTTTTGCCAGTGGTTCTTCTATCACGCCTGGTCGCAGCGTGACGGTTTCGTGCATTAAACGAAGCTGCGGCGCGCCGCTACTGTAATCAAGTGCAACCACATCGCCTGGATAAATCAGGTGAGGGTTTTTGATTTCAGTGCGATTCATCTTCCACACTTTTGGCCACTGCCACGGATCTTTTAAAAACTTAGCCGATATGCCCCACAGCGTGTCACCTTTGACTACTACATAGCGCTCAGGATAGTTTTTTTGCAGCGCAATTTCATCAGCAAAACTGCTTAAGCTTAAGCAACTCAGCACTAGCAGCGTTATAATACGTTTGTTCATTGCATGACCTCGGTCAAAATATAGCGGCTATTAAGCATAATGCATCCGCGAAATTGCTTTAAATTTATCACGTAATTCATTCAACAATCAAGCTTTTTTGCTAAAACAGAACTATTTATTAGCTGGATTGTTGATATAAGACAACACTTTTATATTTACATAATATGGCACGACTGAGATGACCCAGCTGGTAATACTTAATTATCCCGACGCACGTTTGCACACAATAGCAAAACCGATCAAAGCGGTTAACGCAGATATTCAGCGATTAATCGCCGATATGAGCGAGACCATGTACGCCGCGCCTGGTATAGGTTTGGCGGCCACGCAGGTTGATCAACATGTGCAATTAATTTTGGTTGATACCAGTAAGGAGCAAAATCATTTGCAGGTGTTTATTAACCCAAAAATAACGTCAAAAAATGGCTTGCAAGATTATGAAGAAGGCTGTTTGTCGGTGCCAGGCGTGTACGAAACCGTAACCCGCGCCGAAAATATCACCGTTGAAGCGCTTGATGCAAACGGTAAACCCTTTAAATTAAAGGCAGATGGCTTGCTAGCGGTGTGCATTCAACATGAAATGGATCATCTTTTAGGTAAGGTTTTTGTGGAGTATTTATCGCCACTTAAACGCAACCGCATTAAAAGTAAAATGCTGAAACATAATCGCGAAATCACTAGAAACAGTTACTAACAATTCTAATTTAATACCATGAAAATCATCTTTGCTGGAACGCCTGATTTTGCTGTGCCTGCGCTACAAGCTTTAATTGACAACAGCCACCACAAAATTAATGGTGTGTTTGAAATAGTATTAGTGTTGACCCAGCCCGATCGCCCCGCTGGGCGCGGCATGCAACTTAAAGCCAGCCCTGTGAAGCAACTAGCTTTGCAACATAATCTTAACGTTTTTCAGCCAGAATCGCTTAAACCAACACAAGTACAAGCGCAAATTGCCGCCCTTAAAGCGGATGTGATGATTGTTGCCGCTTACGGCTTGATTATTCCAACGCTTGTACTAGCTATGTTTGCAAAAGGTTGCTACAACATTCACGCTAGTTTGCTGCCACGTTGGCGCGGCGCGGCGCCCATTCACCGTGCACTGTTGGCGGGCGACAGTGAAACTGGCGTAACGATGATGGAAGTAGTGCCAGCGTTGGATGCAGGTGCGATGATCAGCAAAAGCGTTCTGCCTATTACAGACGCCGATACTACGCAAACTTTGCACGATGCGCTAAGTAAAATTGGCGCGGTTTTAATGTTGCAAGCAATGCAAGAATTGGCTGCAAACGGCGTATTACTTAGTACTAAGCAAGATGAGACGCTTGTTATTTACGCTCACAAGCTTGAAAAAAGCGAATCTGCTATTGATTGGCATAAAAGCGCATTAGAAATTTCACGTCAAGTGCGCGCTTTCAATCCGTTTCCTGTCGCCACCGCGCAATTTCGCGGGCAAACTTGCAGAATATGGTTTGCTAGCGCTCTTAATCAAAAAAGTAATGCAAAAATTGGTGAAATTATCCAATTAGGCAATGGCCTGCAACCGCAAGGGTTATCCCCACAGAATATACCAGCTGAAGCTGGTTATTCATGTGTGAAAGCCAGCATCCATGCGGCTTGCGGGCAAGGCACTTTAGAGATAGCTGAGCTGCAAATGCCAGGCGGTAAACGCCAAACCGCGCAGCAGTTTATACAAGGTCAGCATGTAAAAATTGGCGAGAAGTTTAGTTAGTATTTTGGTAAATAGTTGAGTTAAGCGCTTGTAATTTACACCCATTAGCAGCATATTTATTTATCAATTATATGCATAAGTTAGGAGAATAAAATGTTTGGAAATTGGGTTAAAACCTTTGTATTAATGGCAGTTATTACCGCCTTATTTGGCGCGGTGGGCGGCGCAATGGGCGGCGCAACTGGCATGTTAATGGCGCTATGTTTAGCTGGCGCAATGAATTTTTATGCGTATTGGTTTTCGGATAAAGCTGTACTCAAAATGTATGGCGCGCAAGAAATAAACCAAGAAAATAATTATGGCGATGGCCAATTTAAAAATTATTACAACATGGTAAAAGAGCTCGCGCAAAATGCCGAACTACCCATGCCAAAGGTGTACGTCATTAACGAGCCACAACCTAACGCCTTTGCCACAGGCCGCAACCCAGAAAACGCCGCCGTTGCAGCCACCACTGGCATCATGCAAACCTTAAGCGAGCGCGAGTTGCGCGGCGTGATGGCGCACGAGCTAGCGCATGTTAAGCATCGCGACACCTTAATCTCTACTATTTCGGCCACTATGGCAGGCGCTATTGGGTCAATTGCGCAATTTGGCATGATGTTTGGCGGTGGTCGTGGTGATGGCGAGCGTCCAAATATGATTATCAGCATGTTAATG
>JAYTEL010000032.1:0-3242 GCA_043735225.1 Methylotenera sp.
GCAATTGGTGCATGTTAACAGAGAACAAATAAAGTTAATTGTAGCCAAGCATTTTAAAGGCAATTTTTTTACGTTGAACTTAGAAAAAACCCGCGATGCGTTTGAAAAGCTACCATGGGCGCGCAATGTAAGCGTGCGCCGGCGCTGGCCCGATAAGCTAGATGTGGTCATTGAAGAGCATCAAGCGCTGGCGCGTTGGGGCAACATTGCGCTGGTTAACACGCACGGTGAGCTATTTCAAGCCGCGGCCGATGCAGAATTACCAGTATTTTACGGCCCCAGCAACGGTGCACAAGAGGTGACAGCGAGTTACAGCGTATATAGCCAGGTGATGAATAAGGCGAATATTAATATTGCGCAAGTGAGCTTATCACCAAGGCGCTCTTGGGAGATTAAAACCGATAAAGGGCTGGTGATTGCGCTGGGACGCGAAGAAATGCAAGCGCGTTTGAGCAAATTTGCGCGCGCATACCAATCGACAATTAGTCAGCTGAATGTCAATGTGGCTTATGCCGATTTACGGTACCCCAATGGATTTGCCGTGCGCAAGCCAGCAAACTTAATTTACAAACAAGCATTAGATATAACACCAGGTAAAACACTAGGTAAAACGCAAGAGAAGGCTTTGCTAGCAGTTGCAACTAAAGCGAAAGTAGCCAAATCAGTCAAAAAGCCTAAACCCGCCAATGAAATGCCTGTGGTTGATGATGTAAAGACAGATGGTTTAAAAACAGATGGCGTAGATACGGACAGCGTAGAAAAATTAGTTAAACCAGCAACATCAGTTTAAAAAAATGCATAAAGCATGAAAAAAGGAGTTAGAAATGAGTAAAGTCCGTGAAGATAAAAACCTAATTGTGGGCTTGGATATTGGCACTTCAAAAATTGTGACGATTGTGGCCGAGTTGCTGCCAGAGGGCACTTTAAAGGTGATTGGACTTGGGCAACATCCGTCGCGCGGCTTAAAAAAAGGCGTGGTAATTAATATCGATTCAACTATGCAAGCTATACAGCGGTCGATTGAAGAAGCCGAGCTGATGGCAGATTGCAAAATTAAAACTGTATTTACCGGCATTGCCGGCAGTCATATTAAAAGCCTTAATTCGCACGGCATGGTAAAAATTAAAGATGCCGAAGTCACGCAGATGGATGTTGACCGAGTGGTGGAAACAGCCAGAGCGGTGGCGCTACCGGCCGATCAGCAAATTTTACATATCTTAACGCAAGAATTTATTATTGACGGCCAAGATGACGTGCGCGAGCCGCTTGGCATGAGCGGTATGAAGCTTGAAGTGAAAGTGCATATTGTGACTGGCGCTGTGGCCGCCGCGCAAAATATTGTGAAGTGCATCAAACGCTGCGGCTTAGAAGTTAGCGATTTGATTTTGCAGCCGCTGGCTTCTAGCATCGCCGTGTTAACAGAAGATGAAAAAGAATTGGGCGTATGCCTCGTGGATATTGGCGGCGGCACTACAGATATTGCGGTATTTAAAAATGGCGCGATTCGCCATACAGCGGTCATAGCGATTGCTGGCGACCAAATTACCAACGACGTGGCGGTGGCATTTCGCACACCCACGCAATCGGCTGAAGACATCAAAATTAAATTCGGTTGTGCACTGCGCCAATTGGCTGATGCGCGTGAGGCAGTTGAAGTGCCTGGCGTTGATGGTCGCGAAGCCCGTCAATTATCCATTCAAACGCTGGCAGAAGTAATTGAGCCGCGCGTAGTTGAATTGTATGAGCTGGTGCTGCAAGAATTGCGCCGCAGCGGCATGGAAGAAATGATTGCGTCAGGCATTGTCATTACGGGCGGCTCGGCCATGATGCGCGGCATGTTAGAGCTGGGCGAGGAAATATTCCATATGCCGGTGCGCATGGGCATGCCACGTTATGTGGGCGGGCTTTCAGAGGTGGTGAGTAATCCAAGATATGCAACCGGTGTAGGGCTGATTTTGATGGGTAAGCAGCAGTTAGAGCGCCAAATAACCGTACAAATGGAAACAAGTTCGGTTGGACGGGTTTTTGATAAGATGAAAAGTTGGTTTCAAGGTAATTTTTAGATTTTAGTCGTTAGTTATTGGTTTATGGTTATTAGTTATTAGTTTTGGCAATAGGGCAGCGCTTAAACAATTAAGCGCAAATATTAAAGGCAAAAGGAGAGTTAACATGTTTGAAATTATGGAAAAAGATTCACAAGAGGCAGTCATTAAAGTAATTGGTGTGGGCGGTTGCGGTGGTAACGCAATTAATCACATGATTAGCAAAAACGTACAAGGTGTTGAGTTTATAAGCGCCAACACTGATGCGCAGGCGTTAAAGAAAAGTTCGGCCACGCATACGCTACAAATTGGTATTGATATTACTAAAGGGCTTGGCGCTGGCGCAAAACCTGAGGTGGGCCGCGACGCTGCGTTGGAGGATCGTGACCGCATTGCAGAAATGATTGACGGCGCAGACATGCTGTTTATTACTGCCGGAATGGGCGGCGGCACAGGTACAGGCGCGGCGCCGATTATTGCCGAAGTGGCCAAAGAAATGGGCATTTTAACGGTAGCAGTTGTAACAAAACCGTTTGCATTTGAAGGTAAACGCACCAAAGTGGCGGCGGATGGCTTAGAAGAATTGTCGCAACATGTCGATTCTTTGATTGTGATTCCAAATGAAAAGCTAATGGAAGTGCTGGGCGAAGACGTGCCTTTTACAGAAGCATTTAGCGCGGCGAACGACGTGCTGCATAATGCGGTCTCAGGTATAGCAGAGATTATAAATTGCCCAGGATTAGTCAATGTGGACTTTGCCGATGTACGCACGGTGATGAGTGAAATGGGTATGGCAATGATGGGTAGTGCAGAAGCCAGCGGCCCAGAGCGCGCAAAAATCGCGGCCGAGCAAGCAGTAGCAAGCCCTTTGTTAGAAGACGTTAACTTAGCCAACGCGCGCGGCGTGTTAGTCAATATTACTGCTAGCAGCAGCTTTAAAATGAAAGAGTATTACGATGTGATGAACACCATTAAAGCCTTTACTGCAGACGATGCAACGGTGATTGTAGGCAACGTGATGGATGAAACGATGGGCGACAAATTACGCGTGACCATGGTTGCAACTGGCTTAAACGGTGCAGTTTCGCGCCGCGCTCAAAAACCAGAACTGCGGGTGATGCAAACATTAATGACAGGCACCAATAGTCAGCCAGTGTTTGTGGATAGCGCGATGGACAACGACGCACCAGCGGTTTTTAG
>JAYTEL010000033.1:0-7484 GCA_043735225.1 Methylotenera sp.
AATCGCATTTTTTATGCTGCTAACCCGCGGCAGCCACTCGCTAACACCATTTAATTTGCCCGATGCTAGCATCGTGCTGTTTTTGTTAGGTGGCTTGTACTTAGGCACTGGCGTAAAAAGCCGTACCTCTTGGTTTGCGGGTTTTTTTGCATTGGCCACAGTAATTGATTTTGGCGCGGCGGCGATTGACCCTGCACAAGGGTTCTGCCTGACTAATGGCTATTGGGGCTTGATACCTGCGTATGGCGTAATGTGGCTAGGTGGCCGATATTTGGCCAAAATAACCGATGCTTTTGCAACTAAAAATTTAATCGCATACGGCTTGGTAAGTATGATTACAAGTTTTGTGGCTTTTGTCATTTCTACGCAAACCTATTATTTATTCTCTGGCCGTTTTCCTGCGCAGGGCGTGATTGAATCACTTAAACATGGCTGGGAGTATTTGCCAAGTTGGGTGGGCTTTTCGGCCATGTATTTTGCGATTATTTGGTTAAGCGTAGCTTTATGGCGCAGCGTTAATCCCGCACAAAAAGCACCTTTACAAACCTCAAAAGTGTAACCATTGCTTACGTTTAAAGCCGCTTGACTTAAAGCGGCTTTTTTACATTTAAAACCTGTTAGCGCAATAAGGCACTGCCATGAGTGATATCAGATTAGTGTTAGGTGGCGCACGTTCTGGCAAAAGTAGTTATGCCGAAAGGCTGGCGTCTGAAACCGCTTTGCCCGTCACTTACCTTGCCACCGCGCAAGTGACCGACGATGAATTTAAAGCCCGCATACAACATCACAAAGATAGGCGACCAGCGAGATGGGCGCTTGTAGAAGAGCCGCACCATTTGGCTGATGCGTTAGCGCGTGTAGCTGCGCCAAACCAGTGCGTGATAATTGATTGTTTAACCTTGTGGCTGGCGCAGTGGATATGCGCCGATTGCAACCCGCCAAAAAATTTAAGTTGGCAAAGCGAACAGGACGCTTTTTTAAACCTGTTGCCAAATCTTGTAGGAACAATCATTTTGGTTAGCAATGAAGTTGGCATGGGGATTGTGCCGCTAGGTGAAATTAATCGACAGTTTCAAGATGAGCAAGGCAGACTTAACCAAGCAGTTGCAGCAATTGCTGACAGAGTATGTTTTATTGCAGCTGGGTTACCAATAATGCTTAAAGGCTAACGATGGGTATTGTAAATTTTGAGCTTAAAGGCGAATTTATTGCGTTATGCGATTTGCTAAAAACTACTGGCATAGCCAATAGCGGCGGCCAAGGCAAAGCGATGGTGGCTGATGAACACGTAACTGTGGGCGGCAAGCTTGAACTACGCAAAACCGCTAAAATACGTAAAGGCCAAGTGGTGGAATGCTTTGATAATAAAATTAATGTGATTTAAAAACTATAAGTTTACAAAATTAATTTTAGGCACAGCCGCGCCAAAGTCAATCTGCGTGACGCTACCGTAATCGACATTAAATCGGAATAAACCTATCAGCTGCATATTAAGCGCATGCGCTAGAAGCGCGCGTATGAGGCCGCCGTGGGTGATGACAGCAATATTTTCATTCAAATGTTTGCTTAAAATTTCATCTAAAAAACTTAAACCTCGCTCCTGTAATTGGCTGAATGTTTCGCCATTGGGCGGTGCTTTATTGGCGTAGTCAAGTGCCCAATCATCAAAAATATCACGCGGTATATCATCCCAAGCGCGCATTTCCCAATCACCAAAATGAAGTTCTTTTAGCCGATTATCGTGCACAACTTCACCTAGGTTAAGAGCATCTGCAAGCTTTACGCAGCGTTGCAATGGGCTGCTATAAATTGCATCAAAGCCAACATTTGTAAGTTTAGCCTTTGTACGGGCAAGCTCATCATTAAAGCTTAGCGCAACGTCAATATCACTTTGCCCGTAACAAATGCCAGGCTCAATTTGCAAGCTGGTGTGACGGATGAGCGTTAATTTCATAACCTTAATTTCATAAACCTAATTTCATAGGTAGTAAGCGTTTAAAAATTGAAGCCAAGCCAGCGTGGCCAGATAAAACATAATCTCGCTGATTTGCTGGATTGCACCTAAGGTATCGCCCGTATAGCCGCCCAGTTTGCGCTGTAGCAACGCTAACCACCAAAACCAGCCTGAGCCAATTGCTGCCGCTAAAAAACATGCGTAGCCTAAAGTAATCTGCCAATGTTGAATGGTGGTTTGAATCATCCACAACAAGATAAATAAAGGCAATAAGCCAAATAGGTTAGCAAGCCAACTATCGTAGCGTGAAATTTCTGTTGCCAGTGGCTTGGCTTTGCCGCTCGAATTAATGTCGGCTTTGGCGTAAGTAAGTGCTGTCATCATCCAAACCGCACTTAATCGGCTAAGTGCATGGGCGCAGATTAAAATCATCATTACGGGTTCGGCGTGCATCGCAGTTAGCAGCTGAAATTTAGCCATTAACGCAAAAAATAGCGCAACAGCGCCATACGTGCCCAATCGCGAATCTTGCATAATTGTAAGCACTTGCTCGCGCTGCCAGCCGCCACCAAGGCCGTCTGCACTATCTGCCAGACCATCTTCGTGGAATGCACCCGTGGCAAAAATTGTGGCTGCCATACTCATTAACACCGCAACCGTATGCGGAAAAATATGCCCAGCAATATAATAGGCTGCCAGCCCAATAAACCCCACTATGCAGCCAATAAAAGGGAAATATTTAACCGATTTGTTAAGTTCGCTTTCTTTAAAATCGTTAAAACTAGGTACTGGAATACGCGTAAAAAACCCTAAAGCTAGCAAAAAATAGCGCCATTCTTTACGTAAAAAAATTAGCATATTTTATTCACTTTTTTTGCTAATCCCAGCCGATGTAAAGCTGGCCATTTCATTTAGAAAATTTACTGCCGCTTGCAGTAAAGGCAGTACCAATGCCGCGCCAGTGCCCTCACCGAGGCGCAAACCACAATCTAGCAAGGGTGTTGCGCCTAAATAATTTAACAGTTGGCGATGCCCTGCTTCACCAGAGCAATGGGCAAACACGCAATATTGCAAAATATTTGGCTGTAATTTGCTGGCAATTAATAAAGCCGAACTTGCGATAAAGCCATCAATCAACAACACGGCTTTTTGCTCGGCCGCGCCCAGCATTGCGCCCACCATCATGGCAATTTCAAAACCGCCAAAAGTGGCTAAAACCTGCATCGCATCTTGCCCGTCTAATGCATGATGTACAATCGCTTTTTGCAGAATATTAGTTTTATTAATTAATCCCGCGTCGTCTAAACCCGTGCCGCGGCCCACGCACGATTCAATCGGCAAGTGGCATAATACGCCCATTAAACAGCTGGCACTAGAAGTGTTACCGATGCCCATTTCACCAAAACCAAGTACGTTGCTGCCCGCCGCAATCTCTTGCCTGGCATGGTTTACACCCTGTGTAAGTGCTTGCTCACATTGTGTTTGTGTCATGGCTGGCTGGTACAAAAAATTAGCAGTGCCCATCGCGATTTTTGCATTAATTAAATCGGCATGCGGCTTAAAAATATGATTAACACCCGCATCAATCACTCGCAGCGCAAAACCATTTTGCCGCGCAAACACGTTTATCGCTGCGCCGCCGTCCAAAAAATTGTGTACCATTTGCGCTGTCACCGCTTGCGGAAATGGACTAACGCCGCTATTGGCGATGCCATGATCGCCCGCAAACACCAACATAGTGGGCTTGATTAATTGTGGGCTTACGGTTTGTTGAATTAAACCAATTTGCAGAGCGATTTCTTCAAGCCTGCCTAGTGCGCCTAGCGGCTTGGTTTTTTGATCGATGTTGGAAATTAATTGGAGGGTTAAGGCTTTATCTAACGCAAATATTTCAATATTTTTCATAACGTTAATTTTAAATGAAAAACCCGCAAAACCGTTAAGCTGTGCGGGTTTAATGAAAACAAAACTTATGCCATAAAACTTATTTTTTAGCGGCTTCTGCTGCGACCGCATCTTTTGCAGCTTGCACCGCGTCAACAGCTGTTTCCTTGGCATCTGAAGCGGCGGCTGATGTTGCTGCGGCTGCGTCACTAGCAGCGGCTTTAGTTGCATCTACCACATGACCCGCGGCATCTTTGGTAGAATCCATAGCATTACCTGCTGCATCTTTTGCTTTATCCATTGATGTAGAAGCATCTGCTTTTGCCGCTTGGGCAGCATCTTCTGCTTTTTTACAGCCTACTAATGAAAATGCTAAAACACCTGCTAATAAAATCCCTAAAAGTTTGTTCATTGTAAATCTCCTCGTTAAAAATTTGTTTTAATTAAAAATGATTATGTGTATCACATTATTTATTGGGGTGGAATGCGCAACATTTGGCCTGGATAAATTTTATCAGGATGGCTTAGCATTGGTTTGTTTGCCTCAAAAATACCCATATAGGCATTGGCATTTCCGTAATAATGTTTAGCGATTTTAGAAAGTGTATCACCGCTTACAACTGTATAAAATTGTGGCTCTGCCTCAGCTTGTATTACACCTAATTGATCTTGCACATTTTCGACACCATGCACGTTGCCGCAACATAACAAAATTTTCTCTTTAGTTTCTTGTGTATCGGCCATGCCTTGTACAATAACCGTGCCAGAAGCCGCATCAAAACCAATATCTAAGCCTTCTGCAGTTAAACCCATTTTTGCCACATAATCAGCAATAGCCTTGGCTGCAGCTTTGTTGGCTGCATCAACGTTTACTGGCGAGGGGTCTGCTTTGGCTACCACCTCTGCCGCTTTAGCCTCGCCAATACCAAATAACTTTTCACCCGCCTCTTTAATAAATGAAAACATACCCATGCTATTCTCCTCTTAATTTTGTTAATGACACGCACTAGACTAACATTAAAAACTGACATTATGATAGTGCAATTTAGTGGGTTTTGCCATCTAAGTTGCAATTAAATTACTAGCAATTGTGTAAACTTTGGTTAAATTTGCTATAATGCGCGGCTTGTAGTTAACTGCATAGTTGAATTACTTTTAGCAAATTACACCCTTGGCCGGGTAGCTCAGTCGGTAGAGCAGCGGATTGAAAATCCGCGTGTCACAGGTTCGATTCCCGTCCCGGCCACCAGTATTTAAAAGCCTCACAGCAACGCGAGGCTTTTTCATTTCTAGCGCACCGTAGATAAATCGTAGCCAATCATTACTGCATTTAAACGTGATACAGCTAATGCAAGGTTGTCTGGTGCATAATAAGCGTATCTTTCCTCCTTTGCCCTAATTTTCAACCGCCAAATCTTTGCAACCCAGGTGTAGGCGTATTGGATTGTTTGTGCCGTGTTGCCCAACAATGCCTTAAATGGTGGCATTTATAGTACCTAATGCCGGCTTGTTTAAGTGCTTTTGCTAGGCCTTAATGTTTGCAACTTCAAAAAATTAAATTAGGTAAGTAAAACTGTAATTTAGTGTCTATATTACTAAGCATTTTTATAACTGGGCTTTTCAGTAATAATTTCACATTGCACATGTTAAGTTTTAGTGCCAATACGTTTTTCTTTTGCCTAAAATAACCGCAAGCTAAATTACGGTAATTTACAAGTTGGTTTAACATTTTGAAAATATATACACCCAGCCATATCGGTAAGTTGAACTTCATTGCGACACTAATGCTTTGTATAGGGCAATTAACGTGTTCATTAACCCAATGTTGATTGTAAATATTAATAGGTGAGTAATTATTATTACAATTGAGAATTTAGCAGAGATGAAATTTTTTCAATTAATTTTTCACTAATTGGCCTTTTCAGCCATTGCTGGTATGTAATTGGGTGTGAATTTGACCAGTCAGACTCAAAAATTTGTGTTTGTTCTGCCGCGAAATTTTTATCTAAAATATTAAGGTTGGCCTCATCATTTAGTCTGAATGACCGGTTGTCAAAATTTGTTGAACCCACCGAAACCATATAGTTATCGACTATCAGCACCTTGCAGTGATACATGGTGGGAGTGAATTCGGCAATTTGTACGTTTGCTTGTAACATGTCACCCCATCCCGCGCGCGATGCTCTACGTACTAAATCCGTATCAATATGTTCACCAGGTGTAATAATACGTATCTTTACACCGCGTTTGGCAGCAGTAATCAGCGCTTGAGTGAGCAATTCATCAGGCACAAAATAAGCGCTTGATAAATTTATTGAGTCTTGGGCTGCTGTAATTGCCATTAAATACATTAGCACCATAGAGTCTCCACCACCACTTGGCGAACTACTAAACATTTGAGCGGACATATTGCCTGCTTTTTTTAGCGATGGAAAATATCGTTCATCATGAAGGACACTTCCTTTTGACTTGATCCAATTATCCATAAATACTGCCTGCATCTGACCTACAACAGGACCATGCACTAAAAAATGCGTATCACGCCATTCGTTTGGATTTTTTGCATCCCCTCTCCATTGATCTGCAATCCCTACTCCACCAGTAAAGCCCACTTTTCCATCAATAATTAACAATTTACGATGGGTTCGGTTATTTAATCGTGCTAAATGACTCCAATGCGGCTTATGGTATCTTTCTATCTCAACTCCAACTGCTTGCATCTTGTCTAGCTGCTTTTGCTCCATTTTTATGCTGCCAAGCCAATCAAGCAATACATGGACTTTAACGCCAGTCTGCACGCGCTCAATCAATGCATTTGCAAATTCTTCGCCAATACTATCCCCCCAGTAGATGAAGGTTTCAAATGTAATAGTTTGCCTAGCACCACGAATTGCTTTAAGCATCTCGGGGAAAATTTTATCCCCATTAGTCAATACCTTAACTTCGTTATCCCCTATAAATGCAGGCCCAAGTAATGCGCTAACCGAACGACCAAACTGAAGGTCATGAATTGAATATTGCTTATCTAATTTACGTTGTATCTTTTTTTCACCTGTTACAAAATTCAAAATAATTAACAATGAAATTGCAGTGAGAATAATCGTTATGACGATGATTGAAAGTGTTGACATACAGGTGTAGTTTTATTTAATAAATTTTAATTTTAACATTGTATAAACTTCTCGGTCATTACACTTTTTATTGACGCTTAAAGTTACTAAAACTTTAAGGATTAATTTATATTCAATGCTTGTATTTATTTAACTAAGGCCGACTGAGTATGAGGTTATGCTATAGTTTACTTAGCTTACTGGGCTATTAAGCCAAGCTTCTTCATAATTTTGTAATTTAAATTGTAATTTAAGGTGACTATGACAAACCCCCTCAGATTAGGTGATTTTATTATAGAACACATGGAAAGCATTTTAGTGCAATGGGAAATATTTGCTAAAACCATTAAACCGCAAGGCGTTAAAATGGATAAAGCCGATTTGCGTGATCACGCTGCGTTTATGCTTCAAACTATTGCGCTAAATTTAACGACCAAACAATCCAATCGTGAACGGGCAGAAAAGTCATTAAATCTTGCCCCTATTGATCCTGATGCCACACCTGCTGAAGCGCATGCTGCAGATCGACTACTGTT
>JAYTEL010000034.1:0-3892 GCA_043735225.1 Methylotenera sp.
TACAGCTTTTCAGCGCTACTCCCAACCATCGTGATTATCTACCCATTTTAACGATAGCCAATACCAAATAATGAGTGGAATCATTGAAGCAAACCACCACCAATCTTGCAACAGAAAAAACCTTGCAACCAATGGATTAGATGAAAATTGAACCCATGGCACGCAATACAGCGCAAATATCACGCAGCTATAAATTAACCATACCGCTATTTTACGGGTCGGCACGCTAGCCCATGCCAAGTTAACCCATAACGGCGTTATATCCATCTGCTTCATTTAGTTACTTTCTAAGAGTGATAAAAGTTGTCTTGTTAGCATCATGCTTAGCTAAAACAATTTAAGCAACTTTTTTGATTATTAAATAATACATTAAGCCATATTATTTAAGTGCAGCGCATTTTAAAATACCTAACTATTGTTTAAACCTATTCAATTTAAACAACAACATATCAAACATTACTATTTGTCTATAATATTAGGGAGAAGGTCCACATTATTATTTCTCATAAAAAGCGCGCCATCATTAAAACACCGGCTTATTACAATGAAATCAAAACCCTGCGCAGTTTGCCAACTTAGTTTTTTTACGCTGTATCGTATTCAAACAAAACTAGGCAAGGATTGGATATTCACCTGCGAACAATGTCTTGTTATTGCAAAATTATCGCCGCAATATCGATATGGCGGCACATGGCAAGGTAAAAGGCATTAACATTCTTACCAATTGAATGCTTTTATCAACCAAATAGTAAACGATTAATGTAGGCTGATTAATGTTAGCTTTTATATGGCATAACTTTCTAGCTATATGTTTTTATAATTAGCGTGATATTCTATAAAAAATAATTTTGAGTATTAATAATGACAGAAATCTTAATCGCTCCCGCAACAGCTGTAAGCGAAACATTTATTCTTGGTAGCGAAACCTTTATACCAAGTAAAGACGCTTCGCTAGAATTTTCTATTGCCACGTTGCAAGCCAAATTATTGGCGCTAAATATTCACACCGTTGAGCAATCGTGGCTCAATGAAATTGAAGGTATTTGGTCGGTGCATGTGATTGATCGCGATTGCACACGACTGTTCACTAATGGCAAAGGCGCCAGTCAGTTAGCCGCGCGTGCCAGCGCACTGGGCGAATATTTTGAGCGTTTAAGCACCAATTATTTTTGGACGCATTTTTATTTAGGCGAAACCATTGCCAATAAAGATTTTGTGCATTATCCACAAGAAAAATGGTTTAAAGTTAATGGCAAAAAATGGCCAAATGAATTGCTTACACCAGAATTGCAAAGCTTCTACAACCCAACAAATACGGTGCTTGCCAGCCAATTGATTGATTTAAACTCTGGCAATACCGAGCGCGGTATTTGCGCGATTCCCTACACACGTTTACGCGATGAAAAAATTGTGTATTTTCCGGTTAATTTAATTGGCAATTTATACGTTAGCAACGGCATGAGTGCGGGCAACACGTTGATGGAAGCGCGCACGCAGGCGCTGGCAGAGATTTTTGAGCGCGATATTAAATACAAAATCATTCGCGAAGGTATTAGTTTGCCCGACGTGCCGACCAGCGTGATAGATCGCTTTCCCAAAATTGCCGCTGGCATTAAGGGTTTGCGCGATGCGGGTTACGGCATTTTGGTGAAAGACGCCTCATTAGGCGGCCAATTTCCGGTGATGTGCGTAACGCTACTGCACCCACAAGATCAAGGCTGTTTCGCTAGCTTCGGCGCACATCCGCGTTTTGAGGTAGCGCTTGAACGCGCGTTGACTGAGTTATTGCAAGGACGCGCAATTGACAACCTAAAAGGGTTTGCCGCGCCTGGTTTTGATATGGATGAAATTGCCGATTCGCAGAATTTAGAAATCCATTTTGTCGACTCTAGCGGCGTGATTAGCTGGGATTTTTTGCGTAACACGCCTGATTATGCGTTTGCAGACTGGAATTTTGGCAGCACCACACAGGAAGATTATAACTGGTGCGTAAACAATATCCACGACAGCGGCCATGATATGTACATTGCCGATTTCACGCATTTAGGCGTGTACGCCTGCCGCATTTTAGTGCCAGGCGTGAGTGAAATTTATCCTGTAGAAGAGCTTGAGTGGGCGAATAACAGCGTAGGCAACCGCGTACGACCCTATTGCTTACGCTTGCAAGATTTAAGTAAACAAGAGTCTGCCGAATTATTAGCAATTTTGCTTGAGCTTGATGTGGCAGACGATTTACCCGCCACCATGTTAATCGGCCTGTGTGCAGACGCCAACACCACGTGGGTAGATTTGCGCGTAGGCGAGCTTAAGACGCTGGCAGCGCTTGCTTGTGGCGCGACTGACGACATTTTGGATGGCTGCGCGTGGATTGCCCAATTTAACGAGCTTTCACCAGAGCGCGCAAAAATGTATCGCTGCATTAGTAATATTGTACAAATTAATGAAGAATTAGTAGCTAAAACAGATGCTTATGAAGCCAATTTAAGCTTAATGTATAGCGCTGATATCTTGCAACAAGCGCAGCAATTAGTGAGTGGCGAACTACAATTTCTTGGCTTAGAAAATTTAGGCTCTAATATGCAAAACTGCAAAATGCATCAACAATTGCTGGCGGCTTACTGCAAGGTTTGGAAGTAACTTACGCAATGCCAATGCAACCTTTATGTTAAAAAATTATTTGTTAATTTCTTGCTTAAGCAGCTTGCTACTCGTTAACTTTTCAGCCCAAGCAGATGAGACCACATTTAGTGGATCATACTTACTAACGGGCAATATTTCCGCGATTGATAAAGCAATAACCTCTGCGAATAATCGACTTGGCTTAAATGTCAAACCATCATGGTCTACAGGCAACTTCGACCTTAGAGCGGAATCGTATACTGAAACCTCTTTTCATACACCTGATAAATCAATAGTCAATGAGCACAAACTTGAAACTCAACTTAACTATAACTATCCTATAAGCGATATTTTTGGCATAACTGGCGGTATGCTTTACCACCAAAATGACACCTTTCGTGACCAATATTTTTGGGCCATAGCCGGGTTAACATACAGCCAAAAAATATCAAATAACGTTAGCTTAAGCGGCGCACTATTGGCAGAAAAACGTAATAAAGGCGGACGTGTATTTTATGATGCATCTGGCAGCGCAGAATACCGTTTAATGCCGCAGTTAAGTACATTTTTAGCATTGCATCGTTACGAAAATTTAGGTGAATTTGATGCATCGTCATCGCGTAAATTTGAGGTTGAATTAGGTGCTAATTACACCATAAATCCACGATTTTTCACAGGCATATCATACTTTGGTCACACCCAAGACAACGATGCTGACGACCGTTTTGCCTTACTTATACTTAAACTAGGAATCAACTTTTAATGGGCTTTATGAATATTGATGATTGGCTAACCGTCATTACGGTATTGGCTCTTGGCGGCATGGGATTACTTGTCACAGCGGCGTTTGTAGGTATCGTGATGGCATCGCGCACCATTGCAAAATTTCCTATTTTAAAAGGCAGAGCATTTTTTTGGCATCAATGGGTTACGATAGGATTGGGCTTTACATTTTTATTACACAGCCTACTTTCATTGATTACATCAGAAAGAACTGAAATTACGCTATTTAATATACTGGTACCATTTACCGCTAATAAAGAAACCATATGGCTAGGCCTGGGTTCAATAGCGCTCTATATGCTTATTTTTACCATTATTACGTCTCTCACCGTTAGAAAAAAACATCAAAAAATTTGGCGTTATCTTCATTATGGTACTTATTTTGCACTGACTTTAGGCCTTGTTCATGGATTATTTATATCAAGTAACTTTAAAAAAGATTGGAAACTGGATTTTTTAGATGCTGAAAAAGTAGCAGTTGAACTGTTTG
>JAYTEL010000035.1:0-2599 GCA_043735225.1 Methylotenera sp.
CGCCGCATTTGCATTACAGCGTCATGTCGCTTGTACCCTACCCGTGGCGCGTTTCAACCGAAACACAAGGCTGGAAAAAAATGTTTATGCTAAATCCAAGTGATACTTTTAAATAATAATATTATTGACATGCCACTGAGCTAAGATATAACAGTGCAAGCCTGCAAGCCGCATATAAGCTGGCTTGCAGAGCATTGTATTTTGTACGCTATAGGTTTAATGTAATCATTAATTAAGTGTTAAGAAAAATTAAACATGCACACCCAACAAGATTTAATCAACCTAATTGGCCTAAAAATATGCGATGAAAAATTAATTAGCCACTTTGATGCAGCAGGCCTAAAACTACCTAAAAACAGCACGCCCAATAATAGATTTACTGATGTCAATGATAAAGTAACCCATATACATTATTGGTTCGATCATGAAGTGCATCACGAGACGTGTTGCCCGCCCAAACGTGAAGGCAAGCCTGCCAAGTGGGCAACTTATTTAAAAGGTATTAGTTTAGTGAATGAAAGTAATATTTTAAAAAAGCCAGACACCAAACCCGCCAGCTTTTGGAATGTAAGCCCGCCACCAACCGCCGATTTAGCCGCTATAAAAGCATTTTTTGGTAAACCTAAAAAAAGTACCGAAGATGTACTTTACTTTAACAAAGCGTTGAATGATTTGGTTGAAATAGATTGCCAATTCGCCGTCAAGCAACAGCGCGCGCGTTCAATAGAGATTGGGATTATTGAGCAGTCTGAAATCATTAGTTATTTATATTTTAGAGATTTAGCCGATGGCGAATCAGATGATTATGGTGATGGCATGGCAGCGCAAAATTTTCAGTGCATGTTGGTAAAATGGCTGCATGATAATAAACACTTAAATATCGCACAAAACGTGGCTTTGCCAGCCGATAAAGCCGCAATATTAAGCTTTGTGCATGGCCAATTTAAAGGCAAAATTTGGCGAAATCATTTGGTGAATCAAGACAGATTGTTCAGTATTTTTGCGTCAGATAACACTATCTTAACAGATGAATCTGGCCAAAAACTGACACTACGCTTTCAAGAAATTGGCTTAAAAGCGCTTGATAAATGGGACGAGTACAAAAATGTAGAAATTGAATACGATAGACTAAAAGAAAAAGGCAAAGAGCAATCTGTGTTTTATTGGATTGTGCAAGAAAAAATGATGAAAAGCATACCCGTTAATGAGGATAATTACGCCCTATTTGCCAAAGCCATAGAAGAAAATTTAGCGTTGTATAATCGACTAATGCAGCTAAAAGTGAATCGCGACTATTATTATTTTGATTAGATAATTTTCAATATTAGCACTGCAACCAAAAGGTTTGTCCTCGCACGACATAGTGGCTGAGGCCAGTTAAGCTTGCATAAAAAACCAATATATATGCGACTTGCAGAGGTATTTAATTTGGTCGTGCGACACTACGAATTATTTTTAGGCTTGATTTAATCTATCATGAATAGCAATTAACTCTGCATTTGTGTTAGTAAAATCTTGGTAACTTTTTTCAGCCGCACGCGCGTACCAATATTTGCTATTGGTTTCATCGCCCTCTATTTTGTGCAACAACGCGTGCAGCCAATTAGCAGTGTTGTCAGAGTAATCTTGCGCAATATTGTGCGCTTTGTGCCAATCACCATCCAGCGCAGCTTGCACTGCCATTTTAAGTTCGGCAATTTTGAGTGCGTTTTTATTCATTTATACAAACATTATCAAAAAAACCCAATTTTTCATGCCGTGGCAATTTTTTTAATTGCGCCTCCGCAATGCTGGCGCTTGAACGGTCTGAGTAGGGTTTTGAGGCAATCACTTTAACAGGTGGATTGGCGCGCGTGTAACGCGCACCTTTACCAGCCAAATGCGCTGCAAACCGTGCTTGCAAATCGTTAGTAATGCCTGCGTAATAGGCGCCATTATTGCATTCTAGCAGATATAAAGACCATGCTACTCTATTCAAAATAGGGTGCAAATTAGGCTTTAGCATTGTCTATTTGAGGCTATTTTTTAATCAAATGTGCAAGCTCTGGTAAACCTGCACCATCGGCATACGCTTGTTTAAAACTATCGCGGGTTTGCCAGCGCTGCCAAAAGTGATGCAAATGCTCAAAACGCTCATCTAGTGGCATTTGCACTGGGCCAAATTTTGAGAAAGCAATTGCGGTGCATAACGTAATATCGGCAAAA
This sequence comes from Methylotenera sp., assembly GCA_043735225.1. Taxonomy (GTDB): domain Bacteria; phylum Pseudomonadota; class Gammaproteobacteria; order Burkholderiales; family Methylophilaceae; genus Methylotenera_A. Next base: position 2,206 of record JAYTEL010000035.1, read on the forward strand.
GTAGGCTCTTTGCCACCAATTAACCACTCGCGACCATCGGACAAATGTTGATTCACCATGCCGGCATGGCTTAACGCCTCTTTGCGGCAATGCTCGCCCCATTGTGGGTTATTGGTGAGCTCTATTTTTGGCCCTAAACCTTGCAATTGCACGTGAAAGTAAGTGGTAATGCGATAGAGAATTTGCACCCAAATGCGCGAATCCCACATGCTAATGACGCCTTGTTCTTTGGGAGTTTCACCAAACAATTTGCGGCCTTCATACAGGTTATCTAAATACATTGATATGGCGACTGATTCACTCATAAAACTGCCATCTTCTAGCTGCATGGTAGGCGTTTCGCCCCACGGATTCATTTTAAGGTGCGGCCATTTTCGCTGATCACCGCCTGGCG
>JAYTEL010000036.1:0-2624 GCA_043735225.1 Methylotenera sp.
CCATCTTGTTTAAGTGTTAATAGACGGCCTTTTTCGTCCCAAGTGGAGGACTTAACGATGCTGGCGGTTGGCTTGCCAAGCGCCCAGTGTGCCAGCCCAGTTAGCGGCAATCTAAAGCCCAACGTCATTTCGGTTAAGCTTTCTGCATCTTGCGCGCTAATTATGCGACCTTTTTGGTCGGTTAACGTGACGCCGCTTGGCGTTTTGGCGATGTTGGCAACTTTGCCGCCAACGGGCGAGTAAACATCAATGTTATCGGTAACTAATTGATGTTGCCAATCAATATTGCCCGAAAAGCCTTGTTTTTGTGTGACAACGCCCATACGACCTTTTAAAGCAAAGCTTTTTATCTTTGTTAGTGTTGCAAAGTGTTGTAGATTAATACTGGTGTTGATAGGGGCGGGCGGGGTAGGTAATGGCGCGGTTGGTTGAACTGCACAAGCCGATAATAAGATTGTTAAGATTAAAGCAAGCTGATGACGAGCAAAGCGCAATTTAAAGACCATATTATTACTGCTAATTAGCACTAACGCACCGAAAAGATGCCGCGAATTTGCAAAAAATTTAGCACTTGCAAAATCGCAGACGATATTAGCAACTAGTCGTTATTATTTTAAGATTTAATATTAAGATTTGAATTTTTTTGCAGTGGCAAGCAATACATCATTTTCTGGATAGTTTTTAAGTGCGCTCGCCCATAGTTTTTTAGCTTCCTCAAGTTTGCCTTGTTTCCACAATACTTCGCCCAAATGTGCAGCAATTTCAGGATCAGCTTGAACGGCGTAGGCTTTTTTCAAAAATTCAGCTGCTTTATCTAAATTACCCAAGCGGTAATGCACCCAACCTAAACTATCCAACATGTAATGATCATCTGGCGCTAATTTTACTGCAGTTTCTAGCAAGTTTTGTGCTTCTGGTAGCTTAATATTACGATCGGCAAACGAGTAACCAAGTGCATTGTAAGCGGCGGCAAACTCAGGCTTGCCTTTAATTAATTTGCGCAATTGAGCTTCCATAATGTCATATTTGCCGACTCGTTCGGCCGCCATGGCGTGATCGTAGGTGAGCTCGGCCGATTGCGGAAACGACTTGGACGCGTTATCAAGCAGCGTAAACGATTCTTGACTTCGCTTGGCTTGGTTAAGTAAATTAGCCTCATTTTGAATGACCAACACTTGCTGTTCTGGCGTTAAATCGTTAACTTCATCCAACATTTTGATGGCAACATCCACATTTTTAGTACGCGCTAGCACACCAGCGGCAGATAAGCGACCTTCTAAATAATGCTCTCCTGGTTTGATTTTGGCATACCAATCAAGCGCCTTTGCATCATCTTTTTGGCGCTCTGCACTGCGACCTAAGTAACCATATAGTTGCTCAGGGTCTTTAAAGCCGCTGCTGATTGATTGTTGAAAATATTTATCAGCCATTGGGTAATCATTTGATTCTAACGATAATAAGCCCACAACAGCGCTTATCTCTGGGCTACCTTTACTACTTTCAACCAATTTAACAAACTCAGGCTTTGCTTCTTCAAAGCGTTTTTGACTCACCAATGTTTTCGCGTAAGACATGCGCACATCGCCCGCTTTTGGGTATTGTTTTAAAAACCCTTGAAAGTACGTAATGGCTTTATCTGGTGATTCTTTTAAAAGCATTTGGCCTTGCATTTGCGCGGCTAATTCCCAGCCTGGTCGCAGTTTATTGGCGGTATCAAGCTCGTTTTTTGCAACATCAAATTTATTAGCAATCAGCGCGGCCTGCGCAATAGCTAAATGCGCCTCGGGTAAATTAGGGTAGGGCGCGGCCAACTCGCTAATTGTGTTTAACACTTCAACTTTATCTTTTTGATTAACAAGCAGCGCATTTAAATACAAAAAGCCATTGGCGCGTTTATCTTCTTGCGACAATAGTTTTTGCATATGCGGTTTAGCTTCTTTCATGTTACCGCTTGCAATTAATAATTGGCTTGACGCTTGCTGCGCTTCTTGCGAGGCAGGATCTAACTCTGCCCATAAGGTAGAAGCCTGCAATGCAAGTCCAGGTTGATTAGCGAACACTGCCGCGCGCGCTGCGCGCTCTGCCAAACGGGCATCTCGCGTTTGCTTGGCTAAATCTAAAAATAGCTGGCTACCAAGCGCTGCATCACCGCGTTGTAGCGCAACTTCCCCTAATAAATACTTATAGACAAACTCAGCATTGGCGCTGGTAATCGCAGGCGCAGCTTTGGTTTCTGCGCCTGCATCTAAGCTAATCAGACCAGCAAAACCCATTAACATGGCGACGGCAATTTTTTTAATTTGTGGCATTAAGTGGTATCCGTAATTAATTTTAATATTTTAGCTTGGCAGGCTTTAAATAATGTTAAGCATACCTAGAAAGTTGTTACCTGTGTTTAGTCCGTGACAGTTAGCGCAAGTTCATCCATAATTAATGCTTAGCTTTTTTAACAATATTACTATAACTATTCGCATGAAACTAATCTAGTTGTTTTGTTTCTTAACGCTGAGTTTATTTTTGCAAATTACTTTTTTAAAAGAGTTATTTAAAAAAGTAATTTTAAAAAATCATTTTTAATAAATTGCTTTCATAAATTGCATTCATTATAAAACAAGCAAATAACA
>JAYTEL010000037.1:0-8445 GCA_043735225.1 Methylotenera sp.
TGCCGAAATTAGTCATTTAACCGTAGGCGATTTTAGAGATTGGTTACTGTCTGATATTGCCGATTCTGCCACTTTAAAGCGCGTATCAACAGGCATTACACCCGAAATGGCGGCGGCCGTGAGCAAATTGATGCGCAATCAAGATTTAATTTTGGTCGCCAAAAAATGCCATGTAATAACCAGCTTTCGCAACACCATCGGCCTGCCAGGCCATATTTCTGTGCGTTTGCAACCTAATCACCCAACAGACGATATGCGCGGCATTGCGGCCTCTATGCTCGATGGATTGCTCTACGGTGCGGGGGATGCAGTAATTGGCATTAACCCAGCAACTGACAGCTTGCCTGCACTCATGGATTTGTATTATTTGGTGGATGAAGTCATTAACCAATATAGCATCCCCACGCAATCGTGCATTTTAACGCATGTTACCAACCAAATTGAGCTGATTAACCGCGGCGCACCAGTAGATTTAGTATTTCAATCGATTGCTGGCAGCGAAAAGGCCAATAAAAGTTTTGGCATCAATATCGCATTGCTTAAAGAAGCACAATCGGCAGCTTTGTCTTTAAATCGCGGCACGGTTAAAAACCAATCAGGCAACCATAACGTCATGTATTTTGAAACTGGCCAAGGCTCTGCGTTGTCTGCCAATGCCAATTTTGGCGTCGATCAACAAACCTGCGAAGCCCGTGCCTACGCGGTTGCAAGGCATTTATCGCCACTGCTAACCAACACCGTTGTTGGCTTTATTGGCCCAGAATATTTGTTTGACGGCAAACAAATTATTCGCGCTGGGCTAGAAGACCACTTTTGCGGTAAATTACTTGGTGTGCCGCTGGGTTGCGATGTATGTTATACCAACCACGCCGAGGCCGATCAAGACGATATGGACACGCTAATGACGCTGCTAGCAACCGCTGGCCTCACCTTTATTATGGGCATTCCTGGCGCGGATGACATAATGCTGAATTACCAGACGACTTCATTTCACGATGCGCTATATTTACGCAAAGTGCTTGGCCTGAAAGCCGCGCCAGAGTTTGAAGTGTGGCTTAAAAAAATGCAGATTATGGACACAAACGGGCAAGTGCAACCAATCACGCAAGCGCACCACATGCTGCAAAATATGCCAAAATATTTACTAAGTGCAACATGAGTGAATCTGATAAACCCAGCTTAGATGTAGACCCTTGGCAACAGCTTAAAGCCTTCACCCGCGCGCGTATTGCAATAGGCCGCGTAGGCAGCAGTTTGCCAACTAAAGAAGTATTGGATTTTGGCCTTAGTCATGCCATGGCGCGCGATGCCGTGCATTTGCCATTGAATATAAATGCGCTGGAAATTGACATACATGCGCAAGGTTTCAACACACTTCGCGTCAACAGCATGGCATCCGATAGAGCCACTTACCTGCTACGACCCGATTGGGGGCGACGCTTAAGTGAACAAAGCGTGATGACTCTAACCCAACATAAGCTTGCCAAGCCGATTGACTTTTTGATTGTGATTGGGGATGGCTTATCAGCGCTGGCTGTGGCGCGCCACGCGGCGCCTCTTTTAGCGGAAATGAAATATTACTTGCCAAGTGATTGGCACACGGGCCCAATTGTTATTGCCTCTCAAGCGCGTGTTGCCATTGGCGATGAGATTGGTCAAGCAATGCATGCAAAAATGGTGGTAATGTTAATTGGTGAGCGGCCAGGATTAAGCTCGCCCGATAGTTTAGGCATTTACTTAACTTACAATCCGCAACTTGGCTTATCTGATGCAGATAGAAATTGCATCTCAAACGTGCGCCCAGAAGGCTTGCAATACGCCGCTGCGGCAAAAAAATTGGTTTGGCTTGCGGTGCAAGCAATGCGCTTAAAAGTGACTGGCGTTACACTTAAAGATGAAAGTGATTTATTAGAAATATTCCAACAACAAATTACCTAAATGATGACGTAGTAAACAAATTAACTTCATTAAATAGCCAAACGACTAGGCGCAACGACTAGGCCAAACAACTAGGCCAAACAACCAAGCCCAACAAACAAGCCCAAAATTTAGCTGCCTAATTACCGCCAACCACTTCGCCGCCTGCCCTCTCAATGCCGCGCTGCTTGCTGTATCAACGCTTGCCGCAGCAACAATAGCCGCGTTAATAATAATATTTTACTACGGCTGCTTAATGGCAGTGGGCCGTTAAACATCATACAAATAATGCAGTTTTTAAACTGGTATCAATTTTTTTGTTTTATTCTATTATGATGCTTATATGCTTATGGTTTGTTAAATTTGCAAGCGATTGGCATGCTTTTTTATATTTACGTAACTAATAAAGCCGAACTATTTAAAATTAAGTTTGCCTACGGTTTGTAGTGATTTTTCCATTCTGAAAATAACTATTTAAGATTTGTGTATTAGTAAATAGCACAAATTAAATCAGGAGATTTTGAAATGAAACGTAATTTTTTATCTTTGTTTATTGGTTCAATTTTTTTATTATCAACTTCCGTCGCATCAGCTGATCATCATTTAGCTGGCGAAAAAGATATTGTTGATACTGCAGTAGCTGCGGGTAGCTTTTCAACCCTAGTTACCGCTATAAAAGCCGCTGGCCTTGTTGACACGCTAAAAGGCAAAGGCCCTTTTACAGTTTTTGCACCTACAGATGCAGCTTTTGCAAAAATCCCCAAGGCTGATTTAGACGCTTTATTAAAGGATAAAGCAAAATTAACCGCTGTTTTAACCTACCATGTGGTGCCAGCAAAAGTGATGGCAGCAGACGTAAAAGCTGGTGATGCGCCAACGGTTAATGGCAAAAAACTTAAACTATCAACCGACAAAGGCGTAAAAGTAAATAATGCCAATGTAACTGCCACAGATATTGCAGCATCTAACGGTGTGATTCATGTGATTGATACAGTTTTAATGCCTTAATTTTAGGTAGGTATTTGTAAAAACCCGCTTAATGCGGGTTTTTATTTGTGTGTTTGAATACATTTTTAAAAATAATATCGTAAATCTTAAATTAACAATATTTGTGTTCTACCTCGCCTAATTGCGATTGTTGATGTTAGCAATAACTTAGAAGTGCTTTATTAATATATGGACGGCTTTAATGTCATTTAAAAAGATTTAAAAAGTTGGAGGACTGCACGAGCTTACCAGCAGGCAAATTTCGCCTCCAACATTACGAAAGCGATGCGGCTGACGGCTGTTAAAATAATAAGCATCGCCAGCGCCTAAAATTCGCGTGGCCTCGCCAACTGTTACTTCTAAGCGTCCGCTTAAAATAACGCCGCCCTCTTCACCTTCGTGTTCAAGCATCATCAAGCCAGTATCTGCGCCCATTTCGTAACGTTCACTTAAAATTTGTAACACGTGTCCAGCTTTGGCCGAGCCAATCTGCCGATATGAAATGCCATCGCCGCCGCTTATTTCTGTTAAAGATTCAGCTCGATAAAATATTTCGTTAGCTACGCCTGGCAATTCATCCGAGAAAAACTCTGATAATGTCATGGGAAAGCCGGCCAATATGCGCTTAAGCGCGCTGATTGACGGGCTGGTGCTGCCAGATTCTATGAGTGAAATGCTGGCATTTGCTACGCATGCTTTTTTAGCCAATGCACGTTGTGACAAATTAAAGCGCAGGCGCACCATTTTTAGCCTTAAACCTACATCAATATCCATACGTTTAACCCGACTGTTTAAAGTGTTAAATATACAATAACAGTAAAAATTTTAATAGCAATAAATTCAATGACTTAGTTTTGATAAAAACCATTGTTGACACAGCATATTAAACACTTAAACTAATCATTATCAAGCAATAGGATAATGAATATGTCTCAAATACATTTGCCAAATTTGTCGCACTATTGGGTGCCGTTTACCGCCAACCGTCAATTTAAAGCCATGCCGCGCTTATTTAAAGCAGCCCGTGGCCATTATTTTACGACAATGGATGATAAGCAAGTGTTAGACGGCACTGCGGGTCTTTGGTGCACGCCAGCTGGCCACGCACGGCCAGAAATTGCTAAGGCAGTTGCCGAGCAATTGATGACCTTAGATTACGCACCTGCGTTTCAAAGTAGCCATCCATTGGCTTTTGAGGCCGCCACCCGCTTGGCAAGCTATATGCCTGCTGGGCTAGATCGTATTTTTTTTACAGGTTCTGGTTCAGAGTCAGCCGATACTGCCCTTAAAATTGCGCTAGCTTATCACCGCGTGTGCGGAAATCCATTAAAAAACAAGCTGATAGGCCGTGAGCGTGGTTACCATGGCGTTAATTTTGGTGGTATTTCGGTGGGCGGCATTGCGGGCAATCGCAAAGCATTTGGCAACGCTTTAAGCGGTGTCGACCATATTCGTCACCCGCTCGACATTGCAAAAAATGCCTTCACGAAAGGTGTTCCTGAAAATGGCGGCAGTGCACTGGCCAATGAGTTTGAAGCGCGCATATTAACGCTGCATGATCCAAGCACAATTGCAGCATTAATTGTAGAGCCAGTGCAAGGCTCGGCTGGCGTGCTTGTGCCGCCTGTTGGCTATTTAAAACGCCTGCGCGAAATTTGCACCAAATATGGCATTTTGCTAATTTTTGATGAAGTGATTACTGGTTTTGGCCGCTTAGGCACAAAATTTGGCGCGGATTATTTTGATGTATCACCCGATATTTTATTGTGTGCAAAAGGCTTAACCAATGGCGTGGTTCCAATGGGCGCAGTGGCGGTTAAGCGAGAAATTTATGATGCGTTTATGGAAAAAAGTCCAGCTGGCGCCATTGAATTGCCACATGGTTATACTTATAGCGCTATCCCCATTGCTTGCGCCGCATCGATTGCAACGCTGGATATTTTTGCAAGTGAACAACTAGAAAACCGCGCCGCAGGTTTAAGTGCCTATTTTGAAGCCGCCGCGCACAGCTTACGCGGCTTACCGATGGTGCGTGATATTCGTAACATTGGCTTGGTTGCGGGCATAGAGTTTGAACAATTTATCGACAAAACAGGTGCCGCAAAAATGGGTGCATTTTCCATGGCAGTGTATTTAAAATGTTATGAGCTTGGACTGCACGTGCGTTTTACGGGCGATATCATTGCGATTTCGCCGCCGTTAACGATTGAAAAACATGAAATTGACCGTATTTTTAATACGCTGGCCGATGCGATTAGGTTTGTAGCGATTCAAGGTGAGGATGGCATCAATACCAATAACTACCTTAAAAATGAGCAAGCTTGGGCGGCGGCCAGTTTATTAGCACATCAAGGCGCGCTTGAACATGCGGCTTTATTGGACTTAGGGCATCGCATACATGAGTTATCACATAATTAATCCACCCTTAACCGTCATTCTGAGCCTACGATTTATTTAGGCTCAGAATGACGAAATAGTGATAAGTATCAATATATTGGGGCAATAAAAATGAGCATTAAAGCAATTGGCCATTACATTAACGGCAAACACGTTATTGGTGCAAGCGGCCGACATTCTGATGTATTTAACCCCGCCACAGGTGAGGTCTCAGCGCATCTATGCAACGCAACAACGGCAGAAACAATTGCTGCAATAGACGCAGCGCAAGCCGCTTTCCCCGCTTGGTCTGCCACGCCAGCGCTGCGCCGCGCACGCATCATGTTTAAATTCAAGGCGTTGTTAGATGAGCATGCAAACGATTTAGCCAGGGCCATTTCGCTTGAGCACGGAAAAACTATTTCAGACGCGCGCGGCGAAGTCACGCGTGGCATCGAGGTGGTGGAGTTTGCTTGCGGCATGCCGCATTTAATGAAAGGCGAATTTAACGATCAAGTTGGCACGGGAATTGACACATACTCAATGCGCCAACCTTTAGGTGTGGTGGCTGGCATTACGCCGTTTAATTTTCCGATTATGGTACCGTTATGGATGATTCCTGTTGCCTTGGCTGCAGGCAATACATTTGTGCTGAAACCATCTGAAAAAACGCCTTCAGCCAGCTTAATGTTGGCAGATTTATTGGCGCAATCTGGGCTGCCAACTGGCGTTTTTAACTTGGTGAATGGTGATAAAGAAGCGGTTGATGTATTGCTTAGCGACAAACGCGTACAAGCCATTAGTTTTGTAGGTTCCACCCCAATTGCCGAGCATATTTATAGCACGGCTACCCGCAATGGCAAACGCGTACAGGCACTTGGCGGCGCAAAAAATCACCTTGTTGTGATGCCAGACGCAGATATTGACCAAGTGGCAGATGCATTAATAGGCGCAGGGTATGGCTCCGCAGGTGAGCGCTGCATGGCAATTTCAGTTGCAGTAACCGTTGGTAATATTGGCAATAAATTAATCGCTAAACTGCAAGAAAAAGTCAAAAATATTGTGATTGACCAAGGCCTAAACGAGCAGGCCGATATGGGGCCGCTAGTTACGCCGCAACATTTAGAAAAAGTAAAATCATATGTAGATTTAGGCGTGCGTGAGGGCGCAAAACTGGTGATTGATGGCCGCGGTTACTCGCACAAAAACCGTGGTCATACAGAATACGACAAGGGCTTCTTTTTAGCGCCTTGCTTATTCGATAATGTCACCAAAGATATGCGTATTTACAAAGAAGAAATTTTTGGCCCAGTGCTTTGCATAATGCGCGCCAAAAACTTTGAAGAGGCGCTGCAACTGGTTAATGACCATGAGTTTGGCAACGGCACGGCCATTTTCACCCGCGACGGCGAAACAGCACGCGAATTCACAGCCCGCGTGCAAGTTGGCATGGTTGGCGTTAACGTCGCCATCCCCGTGCCGATTGCTTTTCACAGCTTTGGCGGTTGGAAACGCTCGCTATTTGGTGATCACCACATTTACGGCGAAGAGGGTATTCGCTTTTACACGCGCTTAAAAACGACCACATCGCGCTGGTTGCCTTTTAATAAAGACATTAGCAACAAAAGTATAAATTCTGAATTTGTCATGCCGACTATTAAATAATCGCATCTAAACTCGTTCGTGGTGAGTTTGTCGAACCAATAGTTATGCCCCAATCTCTCCTTCGACAAACTCAGGCCAAATGGTGAGTTTGTGAAAGTGCATACTAAGAATCGCGGCTGGGTACAATGATTCAAGAAAACTCATTCATAAGCGCCACATACTCAGCTCGCCGCACAGCCAAGCATCGTTGCGCTTAACGCGGTTTCAACTATGGCGCAAGTTGGTCAGTTTGGCCTTGCCACAACGCTGTTGCCCATCGCTTTAAAAGCAAAAAAAGCCTCGCCCAACTTTATTGTGCTGGCAATCGTGTTATTTAACCAATCAAATCAATCTGTCTAAAACGGCAATTTAATTTAATATTTCACTAAAACAAATTTCAACAGCGCCGTTACTAGACTGCCAGCCAACATCGCTTGTATGTTATTAAAGCCCACTTACAAGCCAAATAAACACAAAAGTGCCCTCCAACATACAGATTGCACAAAGCTCGTTATGCTTAAAAACTATAGAAGTTTCGTAACACAGGATATCGCGAAAAATACCGCCGAATTCCGCCGAATAACGCGGCAATAACGTGTTGTATTAAAAGTTTGGGTAACTACACACTATGCACACCACGACTTTAGTTTAACCAAAAGCACCATTCAAATATCAGGTTTTAAATGAAGAAAAATAGACAAAAAAATGGGTGCATATGCACCCATTTTTCAATTACTTAAATTTTACTGATAATTAGCAGGTCTGTTTGATATAGAAGGTAATTAAATGTCCATTCGTTTTACGCCAGCGTCATCAGACCAATAAGCAGTATCAACTGCACATTGCTCCGTGCTAAATGTGCCAGTGTAAGTAGCGCCAGCATTAAAGCCTTCAATTGGCTTGCCGCTAGATGGCAATGAGAAGTTTCTATTTAAACCAATTAAAAAGTCATTTTGATTCAAACAAATATCGGGATAACGTGATAGCCCACTTTAGTAGTCAAGTTTAAGTCTGTAAACGGTAGCGTATAGCCATATTTAAGCGGCGAAACCTCGCGCTGATAACGCCGCAGCGCGTCGGCCAGTATAAATAATTGTGATTTTGGTTTAAGAGAGTTTTCGCGCAATTCTGTTTCGCGCGCCGAAGACCACGCCTGCGCTTCACGTTTTGTGGGAAATGTGGCAGTATCGCGTATCCCTTTAACATGCACAAACGCTCTGTAGCCGTTGCTGTAAGGTTTGATAGAAGCCATATTGTGTAGTTTAAAGTGTAATTTTTGTGTAATTACACTTTAAAAAAGTTTAAAACCAGTTGCAATCTATTAAAAATTAAATTGCATAAGTCATTGAATTTTATATTATTTTAACTTAAGTTTAAAACTATTAAAACTATATTGGTGCGAAAGAAGAGACTCGAACTCTTACGTCTTACGACGCTGGTACCTAAAACCAGTGCGTCTACCAATTCCGCCACTCTCGCATTTGTTTAAACAGAATCGCCTAAACTGGTAAAACAAGCATT
>JAYTEL010000038.1:0-5721 GCA_043735225.1 Methylotenera sp.
TAAAGGTTTGCAGCATGGCATTAACTCAAATACCAGTCACAGTCATAGGCGCAGAGATGCTCAAAGTGGAGCTGGCACGTCTGCGTAGTGAAGATAGACCGAACGTGATTCAAGCGATTGCTGAGGCGCGTGCGCAGGGCGATTTATCAGAAAATGCTGAGTACGAAGCGGCCAAAGAAAAGCAAAGTTTTATTGAAGGCCGTATTGCAGAGCTTGAGTCAAAATTATCAAACTTATTTGTGATTGACCCAAAAACCCTGAATGCCGAAGGCCGTGTTGTGTTTGGCGCAACTGTGCGCATTGAAGATTTAGATTCTGGCAATGCTAAAACCTATCAAATTGTAGGTGAAGATGAAGCCGATATAAAAGGCGGAAAAATTTCGGTTGGGTCGCCTATTGCACGGGCATTAATTGGCAAAAATGAAGGCGATATTGCCGAAGTGCAATCACCTGGCGGCATCAAAGAATTTGAAGTGCTAGAGGTGTCGTACATTTAGGCTGCCTAGCTTAAAATGAATAGTCACAAACTATGTCACAAAAAATTACTTTAGTTGTTATCACGTTTTGGGTTGGTGCCTTGTGGGCGATAGGGTTTGTTGCCTATGTGTTATTTAAATCGTTGCCCGATAATCATCAATTAGCAGGTAATTTGGCTGGTCAGTTATTCACTATAGTTCGATACATCGGAATGGTAAGCGCATTTTATTTACTAATTCAACGCTTGCTTGATTACGGCACATCTGCGTTAAAACAAGCTTATTTTTGGGCGTTGCTAGTAATGATATTATTGGTTTTGGCGGAGCATTTCGGCATTCAGCCAATTTTGGCCCAGCTTAAGACAGAAGCCTTGCCAAGTGACGTAATGCACAGTATTTTTGCTGAACGATTTGGCAAATGGCACGGCGTTGCCAGCGTCGCGTATTTGGTAGAATGCTTGCTGGGGTTTGTATTGGTGCTTAAGGTACGCTAAAAAGTGGTATATAAAAAGTGGTATAAAAGTGCGATAATAAATCGCCTCAGTAACACTTTTTAGGGTTTTGGAATTACCACTTTTGCAGACTCTTTAATCGTGTCACTTTTGCGATAAATCACAAGTTGTTTACCAATATGATGCACGGCAATAGCGTTAGATTTAGCGCAAATGTCGGCGTATATGGTTTTACGCGCGTCTCTGTCATCACCAGCGACTTGAATTTTAACGAGTTCGTGCGCGTTTAGATTTAAGTCGATTTCTTTTAACACGTTATCAGTTAAGCCGTTGTTGCCAATCATCACAACAGGACTTAAGCTATGTGCAAGGCCGCGTAAATGGGCGATTTGTCTGGTTGTCAAAGTAGGCGTCGTTAATGTAGGCGTCGTTAATGTCATGTTTTGCAATTTCCAATTAATAATACATTTTATCATAAACAAGGTTTGTAAATTTGATAGTCAGAGTTGAAAGGCAAAGTTGAAAGTCACGCGCACCAGCAAAGCTTGGATGCAAGAACATTTAAACGATGAATTCGTCAAACGCGCGCAAAAAGAGGGCTATAGAGCCCGCGCGGCATATAAGCTGATTGAAATTGACGATAAAGATAGACTTATTAAACCCGGCATGACGATTGTGGATTTAGGCGCGGCGCCCGGCAGTTGGAGTCAAGTTGCGGTGCAACGTTTAAAGTCTAAAGGTAGTCACGACATAAGCGGTAAAGTTATTGCGCTTGATATTTTAGACATGACGCCTATCGCTGGCGTGACGTTTATTCAAGGCGATTTTCGCGATGAAGCGGTTTTAAAGCAATTGCAAACAGCCATAAATAAACAACCAGTTGACCTTGTAATTGCAGATATGGCGCCCAATATAAGTGGAGTTAAAGATGTTGACCAAGCAGGCGCAGCGTATTTAACCGAGCTTGCGCTTGAATTTAGTAAAGATTGGTTAAAACCAAATGGCAATTTTCTGGTCAAGGTATTTATAGGTGCCGGTTTTGACGAGATTGTAAAAACCATGCGGTTGCATTTTAATAAAGTAATGACGCGCAAGCCAAAAGCTTCGCGGGATCGTAGCAGCGAAGTATATTTGTTGGGCATCGGGCGCAAATAACAACATTAGCAATACGGTTAAAGCCATCTGGCTTAAGCTTGCAGATAACACGTTAGTACATAAAATTATTTGCTTAAAAGTTTTGTTTCGTAGTAAACCCTGTTTAAATTAAGGATTGGGCTTGTGAATAATACTGGAAAAAACATCGCAATTTGGGTCATCATTTCATTGGTGCTTGGCTCGCTGGTAACGCAATTTATGGGTAAAACAAAAGCGGATAGTAACATGCCGTATTCGCAATTTATGCAGCAAGCCAAGGATGGTAGCATTGCGAGTGTTGAAGTTGACGGGCATGTGATTCACGGCAAAACCCAAAGTGGCACCGAATTTAATACCTATTCACCTGGTGACTTGTGGATGGTGAACGACTTGCTAAAATACAACGTGAAAGTGGAGGCTAAACCAGAAGCGCAGCGCTCGCTGTTAATGGATATTTTCATGTCATGGTTTCCGATGATTTTACTCATTGGCGTGTGGATATTTTTTATGCGTCAAATGCAAGGCGGCGGCAAAGGTGGAGGACCATTCTCGTTTGGTAAAAGTAAAGCGCGTCAATTAGACGAAAGCAGTAATCAAACTACATTTGCTGATGTGGCAGGTTGCGATGAAGCAAAAGAAGAAGTTGTAGAAGTAGTAGACTTTTTAAAAGAGCCAACTAAATTTCAAAAATTAGGTGGGCGCATTCCGCGTGGCGTGTTGTTGGTTGGCCCGCCTGGCACTGGTAAAACCTTACTTGCACGCGCGATTGCGGGTGAGGCCAAAGTGCCGTTTTTCAGTATTTCAGGTTCTGATTTTGTTGAAATGTTTGTTGGCGTGGGCGCAGCGCGCGTACGCGATATGTTTGAAACTGCTAAAAAGAACTCACCTTGCATTATTTTTATTGACGAGATTGATGCAGTCGGTCGCAGCCGTGGCGGCGGCACTGGTGGTGGTAACGATGAGCGCGAACAAACGCTTAACCAATTACTAGTAGAGATGGACGGTTTTGAAGCCAGCAGTGGTGTCATTATTATTGCCGCAACTAACCGTGCAGACGTGTTAGACAAAGCACTGCTTCGCCCAGGTCGTTTTGATAGGCAAGTGATGGTTGGTTTGCCTGATATTAAAGGTCGCGAGCAAATTTTACTCGTGCACATGCGTAAAGTACCGCTTGATCCTGACGTAAAAGCAGACATTTTAGCGCGAGGCACACCAGGCTTTAGTGGAGCAGACTTAGCTAACTTAGTGAATGAAGCCGCGTTATTTGCTGCGCGCCGAAACAAACGTACGGTAGATATGGAAGATTTTGAAGATGCAAAAGACAAAATCTACATGGGTCCAGAACGTAAAAGCATGGTGATACGTGAGGAGGAGCGTCGCAATACGGCCTATCACGAATCTGGCCACGCGGTTGTTGCAAAGCTATTACCAAAAGCCGACCCTGTTCATAAAGTAACCATCATGCCGCGCGGTTGGGCACTTGGTTTAACTTGGCAATTGCCCGAGTTTGATCGCATTAGTAACTATAAAGATAAAATGTTGGAAGAGATTTCAATTTTATTTGGTGGCCGAATTGCCGAAGAAATCTTTATGCATCAAATGAGTACAGGTGCAAGTAATGACTTTGAACGTGCCACTAAATTAGCGCGTGACATGGTTACTAAATACGGCATGAGTGACAATTTAGGCATTATGGTTTACACGGGTAGCGAGCAAGATTCATTTTTTGGCAGCATGAGTTCTAAAACCGTATCAGAGTCTACACAACAAAAAGTGGATGCTGAAATTCGCCGAATTTTAGACGAACAATACGGTGTTGCGCGACATTTGTTAGAAACCAACAAGGATAAAGTTGAAGCGATGACAGTAGCATTAATGGAATATGAAACCATTGATGCAGATCAAATTAACGATATTATGGCGGGCATTCCTGCGCGCGAACCAAAACCACGTCAAGCTGCAATTAAACCAACTAGCAGCAGTGGCGGTGGTGGCAGTACATCGGCACCAGCGCCGCAACCAGCGACTAAAAGCTGATCATTTTGTTTGCTAAAAAAAGGCTAGTTTACTAGCCTTTTTTATTTTTCATCGCTTGTTTATATGTCACGCTAAGTTCACATGTCATTCTAAGTTTGCATGTCACTCTAAGTTTATATGTCACTCTAAGTATATTTGTCACGCCAAGTTTATTTGTCACGCCAAGTTTATTTATCACTATATTTGATTTGCATTACTAATATTAAGTCATTGCGAGTTGAACGTGCCAATCTACAGCTATATTCACGTCATCGTTAAATTATCACGCTCCGCTCGAAATGATGGCATATAGTATAATTAACAATGAAATTTGATTGTGGTGATTTTCAACTCGATTTAACAGCGCCCAAAGTAATGGGTATTGTTAACGTTACGCCTGACTCTTTTTCGGACGGCGGCAAATTTGCTGCTACCAACCAAGCGATAGAACATGCACTTAAGCTAGCGGAAGAGGGCGCAGCCATACTAGATATTGGCGGCGAATCTACCCGCCCAAACGCTGTACCAGTTAGCTTGCAAGAAGAGCTGGACCGCGTGATTCCAGTGATTGAGGCTTTGATTAGCCAAGTCAATATTCCCATCTCAATTGATACTTACAAGCCGCAAGTCATGCAAGCCGCCATTAATGCGGGCGTCAGCATGGTGAACGATGTGCGAGCACTGCAAGAAGATGGCGCGTTAGAAGTTGCGGCTAGGGGCAATGTTGGCGTGTGTTTAATGCACATGCAAGGCTTGCCAGCAACTATGCAAATTGACCCACACTATGATGATGTAGTTACCGACGTAAAAGCATTTTTGGCCGCGCGCCTGCAAGCCAGTATTCTTAAGGGTGTGCGTGCAAACCGCATAGTGTTTGACCCTGGGTTTGGCTTTGGCAAAACGCGCGCGCACAACATATCGCTGATTAAACATTTGGACCAATTTGCGCCGTTAGGCCAGCCTATTTTGGTTGGTCTTTCACGCAAATCCATTTTAGGGCAGATGACTGGCAACGATGTGGCTGCTAGGCTATATGCCAGCATTGCAGCTGCGGTAATTGCTGCGCAAAAAGGCGCTAAAATATTACGTGTGCATGATGTTAAAGCGACAGTTGAAGCCTTAAAAATAGTTTCTGCGATTCAATAATAATTTTAAAATAGGCTATAAATGATTAAACAATTTTTTGGTACTGATGGCATCCGTGGACGCGTTGGTAATGCACCAATAACGCCTGATTTTGTGATGCGCTTGGGTTACGCCGCTGGTCGCGTATTAGCCTTAAACAGCCACTTAAGCGCCGGTGCGCGGCCAACCGTGTTAATCGGTAAAGATACGCGCATATCGGGCTATATGCTAGAAGCCGCACTAGAGGCAGGTTTGACGTCTGCAGGTGTTGATACATTGCTGACAGGCCCAATGCCTACGCCCGCTGTGGCTTACCTTACGCGTGCTTTGCGCGCGCAAGCAGGTATAGTCATTACTGCATCACATAATCCGTTTGAAGATAATGGCATAAAATTTTTTTCAAGCGCAGGTTTAAAGCTGGACGACACTATAGAACACGCAATAGAACTCGAATTAGCGCAGCCCATGGCTTGCATGCCATCAGCCAAGCTGGGTAAGGCGCGCCGCATTGATGATGC
>JAYTEL010000039.1:0-10440 GCA_043735225.1 Methylotenera sp.
CATTTTAATAGGTCCGATTAATTTTCATGACTTCATCCACCGCTTTGCGGTCGAATTTAGGCGCGAGTAACTCGATAAAGCCATATAAATAGCCGCGCATAAAGGTGTCTTTACGCACGCCTAAATAGGTTGTGCTGGCTGGAAACAAATGGCTGCAATCAAGGCGCACCAAATCTTTATCACGCTCTTCATCAAAGGCCATATTGGCGATTAAACCAACGCCCAAGCCTAAGCCCACATAGGTTTTAATCACATCAGCATCAATCGCAGTTAAAACCACGTTGGGCATTACGCCAGCATCATGGAACACTTTTGACACAATAGTGCTGCCAGTAAATGCAAAATCGTAGGTAATTAGCGGATAGCTAGCTATTTTAGATAACGTCAGTGGATCTGCATCAATTAGGCGGTGGCCTTTTGGCACGACTAAGCAGCGATTCCATTCATAACAAGGTAGGCACAATAAGCGCTCATCCAAGCTTATTGATTCGGTGGCAATGCCAATATCAGCCTCGCCGCTGGCCACTTGCGCGGTAACTTGACTGGGATTGCCTTGATGAATATTAAGCTTAACATGCGGATATTTTTCGATAAATTGCTTAATGGCAACCGGTAATTTATAGCGCGCTTGCGTGTGGGTGGTGGCAATTGTCAACGTGCCAGTTTCAACTTTGCTAAACTCATCGCCCACACGCTTGATATTTTGCATTTCTAGCATCACGGTTGCAGCCAGTTTCACAATGTGTCGCCCAGGCTCGGTGATGCCCGTTAAGCGCTTGCCGTTACGCTGAAAAATTTGCAGATTAAGCTCGTCTTCAAGCATTTGAATTTGCTTGCTAACGCCTGGCTGCGAGGTATGAAGCGCTTCGGCCGCTGCCGATATGCTTAAACCTTGCCGCGCTACCTCATGAACATATTTCAGTTGGTGCAATTTCATAAAGCCACTTTCTGATTCATTGTAAATTTATAAGTATATTTATAAATATATTTATAAGTATATTTACAAAACATATTTATAACCAAATAATATATGAAAATAATAAAAAGGTATTAAATAATTATATCTATTACTGTTATATTACGTGGCTTGGCATTAGTTTTGGCAGAATTTATCTTGGATTTAATACAATATATTGTTGCAGGTTTTGCAGTTGGCTTATTGGTTGGCTTAACTGGCGTGGGCGGCGGCTCATTAATGACGCCTATTTTAATGTTGTTTTTTAACGTAAAAGGCGCGGTGGCTGTTGGCACCGATTTACTGTATGCATCCATCACCAAAACAGCAGGCATTTTTGCGCATGGCAAATTAGGTAATATCGATTGGAAAATGGTCGGTTTATTGGCTTTAGGCAGCATACCTGCCTCTTTAATTACTTTGTTGTATTTAAAAGATTTAGATTTAGGCTCAGAAAGTGCCGTTAAAAGTATTAAATTTTGGCTCGGCATCGCGCTACTTCTCACCTCAATTGCAGTTATTTTTCGCAATCAATTGGCAAGCTTATCAAAAACTGGGCATTGGATTAATCCGCGCTATGTGCCAACATTAACAGTCATATTAGGCTTGGTGCTGGGCTTTTTGGTGACGCTAACATCGGTTGGGGCTGGCGCACTTGGGGTAACGGCGCTGCTAATTTTGTATCCAAAAGTGCACATCACCAGAATTGTTGGCACCGATGTTGCGCATGCTGTGCCACTAACGCTGGTGGCTGGTTTAGGCCATGCAAGCCTTGGCAATATTGATTATTCTTTATTGGGCACATTGTTAATCGGTTCAATCCCTGGTATTTGGATTGGTAGCCATTTAAGCAGCAAAGTAGCCGAGCATTGGGTGCGAGTAATTTTGGCGTTAATACTGGTGTATGTGGGCCAAAAATTAGCGTTTCCACAATTTAACCAGTTAATTGGCATGGTCGTGTTGTTATTTGTTATTGCGTTTAAACAATTAAATTTTAAAAAACCTAAAGCCGTTAAACACTCATCAACAACATCAACAACATCAGCAAAAAGTATTAAGTAAAGCCAAAATAAACGTTTTCGGTTAAAATGTTATGTTATTCGATTGTAAGAATTAGTTTAAAACAAACAAAATTATGTATAAATATGACCAAATAGATCAACAAATAGTCGACGAGCGCGTTGCGCAGTATCGTGACCAAACTCGCCGTTATTTAGCAGGCGAACTATCTGAAGAAGAGTTTCGTCCACTGCGCCTGCAAAATGGCCTATATATTCAACGCTATGCACCAATGCTGCGTATTGCCGTGCCTTATGGCATGTTATCTAGTCGCCAATTGCACAAATTAGCCGATATTGCAGCCAAATACGATAAAGATTATGGGCATTTTTCTACCCGTCAAAACTTGCAATTAAATTGGCCAAAATTAGAAGATGTGCCCGATATTTTGGCCGAACTTGCCACGGTGGAAATGCACGCTATTCAAACGTCGGGCAATTGTATTCGCAACATCACAACCGATCAATTTGCTGGCGTTGCGCCAGATGAGGTGATTGATCCGCGCGCCATGGCGGAGATAATGCGGCAATGGAGTACATTTCACCCAGAGTTCGCGCTGCTTCCGCGCAAGTTTAAAATAGCGGTTTCTGGCACTAAACAAGACCGCGCTGTTATTCAAGCGCATGATATTGGCATGGAGTTTTATACCGATACGCAAGGTAAATTGGCCATTAAAGTGTGGGTTGGCGGCGGCCTAGGACGCACGCCGATATTAGGTTCTGTGATTCGCGAGCATTTAGAGTGGCAGCATGCGCTAACCTATTGCGAAGCGATTCTTCGCGTGTATAACTTGCATGGCCGGCGCGATAATATTTATAAAGCGCGCGTTAAAATTTTGGTAAAAGCGCTGGGTATCGAAGAATTTAAAAACCAAGTTGAGGCGGAATGGGCGCACCTAAAAGATGCACCTAACACTATTACCGAAGCTGAATTGGCGCGTGTTGGGCAACATTTTGAAGATATGCCTTATGCAGCGCTTGCTGCAACCGATGCTAGCTTTGAGGCGGCTATTGCCAGCAATCCGGCTTTTGCAGCGTGGGTAAAACGCTGCGTGCATGCGCACAAAACGACTGGTTATCGCACGGTCACACTGTCACTAAAACCACACGGCAAGGCTCCAGGTGACGCAACAAGCGCACAAATGCATACAGTTGCAGATTTGGCCCAGCAATATAGCTTTGACGAACTGCGCGTTTCGCATGAGCAGAATTTAATTTTAGCCGATGTAAAACTAAGTGATTTATTTAGCGTTTGGGAAAAAGCCCGGGCTGCGGGTTTAGCCACGCCAAATATTGGGCTGTTAACCGATATTATTTGTTGCCCCGGCGGCGATTTCTGTAGCCTTGCCAACGCTAAATCAATTCCAATTGCACTCGCCATTCAAGCACAATTTGATAACCTAGATTACTTGCACGACATTGGCGATATTGAACTTAACATTTCTGGTTGCATGAACGCCTGCGGTCACCACCACGTTGGTCACATTGGTATTTTAGGTGTAGATAAAGATAGTGCAGAATTCTACCAAGTATCAATCGGTGGTAAACAAGGTAATGATGCCAGCATTGGCACAGTGATTGGGCCATCGTTTGCGGCTGACGAAATGCCAAGCGTTGTACAAAAATTAATTGATGTGTATGTCAAAGAGCGCATTGATGAAGAACGTTTTATTGATACTGTGCGCAGGTTAGGCCCAGCGCCATTTAAGGCGCATGTCTATGCCAAAGTAGAAAACGTTAACGATGCACCCGCTAAAGCAAATGCCGCTATAGAAACTGTAGCGGTATGAGCAATTTAATTCAATTAAAAGGTGATTCGGCCAGCATTGTTGAAGACGATTGGACAACCATAAGCTTGCCTGCAAGCAATGTAGAAGAACGAAAGCAAGCAGGCAAAGTAGTTTTGTTTAAATTAACCGGCGAGCAAACGGTAACGCCAGAGCAAATTGCCACTACCATAATACCAACTGTTGGCAAAATAATTGTGCCATTAAGTGTATTTATGGCAAACGTAGATACCTTTGCAAGCCGCATAGATGCTAGTGCTGTAGGCATATGGCTTGATACGCACGAAACCCTTGAAAGCTTAATCAGCGCAGTTGGCGACATTAATCAATTGCCGATTATTGCGATTCATGTAGAGCGATTTGCTGACGGTCGTATTTTTACACTCGGCACCTTATTGCGCAGCCGTTATGGGTTTAAAAACGAGTTACGAGCGTTTGGCGATGTGTTAAAAGATCAATTATTCTTTTTAAAACGCTCAGGGTTCACCAGCTTTTTAATCCGCGCTGACCGATCTGCCGAAAACGCACTGGCAAGCTTGCATGACTTTAGCCAGCCTTACCAAGGCGCCGTGGATGAGCCGCAACCAATATTTAAACGCTATAACAGAACGCTTTAACATAACGTCAACAATGAATGTTTCTATACGAGAATCTGCTGCAAACAACCCTGCAACTTCGCCTGCATTAACCGATGCGCTTATTGCGAGCGTAAATAATAAGGCTGCGGCGGCGTTTATTTTGTTAAAAAATGCGATCGTTGAATTTGAGTCTTCAGAATTTGAATCAGCAGCATTTGAATCAGCAGAATTAAAAACCATTACTTTTGCCAACAGTTTTGGTGCAGAAGACATGGTATTAACCGATATTATTCTTAAAAACAGTCTCGGTATCTCTATTTTTTCGCTAGATACAGGCCGCCTGCCAATTGAAACCTATGATTTAATGGCGGCAACTGAAAAGCATTACAACACCGCATTAAAAATTTACTTCCCGCAAGCTCAAACTGTAGAGTTTTATGTTAAAAATCATGGTATTAACGCATTTTATGAAAGTATTGTATTAAGAAAAAGTTGCTGTCATATGCGCAAAGTTGAGCCGCTACAACGTGCATTAAATGGTAACAAAGCTTGGATTACAGGTATGCGCGCTGCGCAAGCAACGACAAGATCAAGTTTGCCGTTTCGCGAGTATGACGAAACAAATAAACTGGAAAAATTCAATCCATTAAGCAATTGGACAGAGCAAGAAGTATGGGCCTACATTCGCCTGCACAATGTACCGTATAATGCGCTGCACGACCAATTTTACCCCAGCATTGGCTGTGCGCCTTGCACGCGCGCGGTTGCCATGGGCGAAGATGTGCGCGCTGGCCGTTGGTGGTGGGAAGATGCAAATAGTAAAGAATGTGGCTTGCATGTTAAATAATAATTTTAGCCGCCGATAAACGCAGAGCAACGCCGATAGAAACGCATTGAATCATTACTTATTTTTCAGCAAGTAATCACTTAATTAATAGAAAACTTGTATTAAAACAACCACTAAGCATGAATGAAAAATTATTTGCCATTATCGATGTGCATCTGCGTTTATCGGCGGCTAAAATAGAATTTAAAAACTTTAATTATGACAACTAAACAACCTTTATCGCACCTAGATTGGCTAGAAGCCGAGGCGATTCATATTTTGCGCGAAGTGGCAGGCCAATGCAGCAATCCTGTTCTATTGTTCTCGGGCGGTAAAGATTCGCTATGTATTTTGCGCTTGGCCGAAAAAGCCTTTCGGCCAGGCCGTTTCCCCTTCCCGCTTATGCATATTGATACTGGTCATAATTATCAAGAAGTGATTGATTTTCGTGATCTGCGCGCCGCCGAGCTGGGTGAGCGCTTGATTGTACGTAGTGTTGAAGATTCAATGCGTCGTGGTACTGTCGTGTTAAAAACGCCTGACGAGCCGCGTAATAAACATCAATCAGTCACGCTGCTAGAAGCGATAGTTGAACACGGTTTTGACTGCTGTATTGGCGGCGCACGTCGCGACGAAGAAAAAGCCCGCGCTAAAGAGCGTATTATGAGTTTCCGTGATGAATTTGGTCAGTGGGACCCAAAAAATCAGCGCCCAGAATTGTGGAATTTGTATAATGCGCGCAGTCACAAAGGTGAGAATATTCGCGCATTTCCAATTAGCAATTGGACAGAAATGGATGTATGGCAATATATTGAGCGCGAAAAACTAGAGCTGCCAAGTATTTATTTCGCGCACAATCGCGACATTATCATGCGCGGCGGCGCGATGATGCCAGCCAATATCAAGCTTGCAGATGGTGAGGTGATTAACGTGCCAAAAGCAGGTGAAGTTGTGGCAAATATGCAAGTGCGCTTTCGCACCGTCGGCGATATTACTTGTACCGCGCCAGTGTTAAGCGACGCCGATAATGTTAGCAAAATTGTGCTAGAAACCGCCACTACAACCATTACCGAGCGCGGCGCAACGCGGCTCGACGACCAAACCAGCGACGCCAGTATGGAACAACGTAAAAAGGAAGGCTACTTTTAATTTTAGCCACAAAACACACAGAGGCTACCGATAAAACCTAAACCCTCTGTGAATTCTGTATTCTCTATGGCAAAAAAAGTTTTAAAACATGACAACACATAACGACTCACTTCTACGCTTTATGACCTGCGGCTCTGTCGATGATGGCAAAAGCACGCTCATCGGCCGCTTGCTGTTTGATACTAAAACCATTTTGGCCGATACGCTGACGCAAATTTCAAACACTTCAAAAAAACGTGGCATGGCTGCGGTTGATTTATCGCTGCTGACCGATGGCCTGCAAGCTGAGCGTGAACAAGGCATCACTATCGACGTGGCTTATCGCTATTTTAGTACTGGCACGCGCAAATACATCATCGCCGATGCGCCTGGGCACGAGCAATATACGCGCAACATGGTGACCGCGGCATCTACCGCTAATTTAGCAATTATTTTGATTGATGCGCGCCGTGGTGTGCTAACGCAAACGCGCCGCCATTCCTATTTGGCGCACTTAGTGGGCATTCAGCACATTGTGGTGGCAGTCAATAAATTGGATTTAATGAATTACGATGAAGCGGTTTACGACAAAATTTGTGCTGATTATTTAGCCTTTGCCACGGAAATTGGTTTGGCGCAGGCGCGTGATATTAAGTTTATACCGATGTCTGCGCTTAACGGCGATATGTTAGTTGATAGGCTTGAAAATATGCCTTGGTACACAGGCGAAACATTGCTTGAAATGCTAGAAGCTGCACCAGCGGCGGATGAAGAGCAAAACGCTGAATTTCGCTTTCCCGTGCAATTTGTGTGCCGCCCGCATGCCAGTAGCGACGCAGATTTGCATGATTTTAGAGGCTTTATGGGGCGCATTGAAAGCGGCAACATTGCGGTGGGCGATGCAGTAACTGTATTGCCAAATGGCTACACCAGTAAAGTCAAAGCCATTCAAATTGGCGACAAACAATTGCAAAGCGCACAAACCGAGCAAAGTGTGACGCTATTGCTAGAAGACGAAATTGACACCTCACGCGGCGATATGATTGTAAAAACAGGTAGTCAAGGCAGTTTAAATAAAAAGCTAGCGGCAGTAAAACAGATTGAAGCGCATGTTTGTTGGCTTTCTGAAACGCCGTTATCAACTGCCAGAACCTATATTATTCGTCATACCACACGAGAATCCAAAGCCAAAGTCGGCAGCATTGCTTATAAAGTTGATGTGAATACCTTGGAACACCAAAGTGCAACTGAGCTTAAAATGAACGACATCGCGCGTATTAATTTTAAACTCGCGCAGCCGTTAATGGTGGAGTGTTACGCGCAAAACCGCGCGATTGGCGCATTTATCATTATCGATGAAAGTACGAATAATACGGTTGGCGCAGGTATGATTGTTTAAAAATTATTCATCGCCAATATACATAATTTGAAATAAAATAATACTTTAACCATTTAGAATAGTCATAATAAAAAGTCGATAATAATTTAATAACTAGCGTTAGTTAATGCGCGATTGTTGTAAAACACAAGACCGTACATTTAGTACGGTACTTTATTAAAATGTGTGTTTTGAGTAGCCAGCAACGTCGTGATAAGTTATTGGTAGACATTGAGTTTTAACTAGACATTTAAGAGAGCTAAAAATGACTTACGTAGTAACCGAAAATTGTATTCAATGCAAATTTACCGATTGCGTGGATGTTTGCCCAGTTGATTGCTTTGTAGAAGGCCCAAATTTTTTAGCGATTAATCCAGATGAGTGCATCGATTGCACGCTGTGCGTGGCTGAATGCCCGGCAGAGGCAATTTTTGCAGAAGATGATGTGCCAGCAGACCAGCAAGCATTTATTGCGTTAAACGCGCGGTTGGCCAAAATTTGGCCAGTCATTACGTCGCGCAAGCCTGGCTTAGAAGATGCTGATGCCATGAACGGCGTGCCTGATAAGCTAGAATTATTGATTGAATAACTGTTTGGTCTAGTGTTAAATTAGGCTAGTTTTAGTTAAATTAATTTTAGTTAAATTAATTTTAGTTAAGCTAGTTTTAGTTAATTTAGTTTTATTTAAATTAGTTTTGCATTACATAAAAGGAGGCGTTGCCTCCTTTTTTTTATATTGCTTTTTTATACTGCTATTTTGTATTGCTTTTTTATTTTGATTTTTTTATTTTGATTTTTTTGTTTTGTCGGTCATAACAAATTATGCTGTAATGCTAATGATGAAAGATTCTATAAAAATTGGCATTAAATATTCGCATCAACTTGTTGTCTCGCCCGCCCAAACGGTACCCGCACTTTACCCACAAATCACCGAGTTTATTGACATGCCGTCTGTTTTTGCTACTGGCTATTTAGTGGGGTTTTTAGAATGGGCTTGCATTTTGGCAGTTAACCCGCACCTTAATTATCCTTTTGAACAAACTGTGGGCACGCATATTAATGTTAGCCACCAAGCTGCCACGCCTATTGGTTTTGTGTTAACTGCAATGGTGGAATTAATCGAAATTAACGGCCGCAAACTCACTTTTAAAGTGGAAGCGCATGATGGCATAGACCTTATATCTAGCGGTACGCACGAGCGATTCGTCATCAATCGTGTAAAGTTTGATGCTAAAATGCACGACAAAATAAGTAAAAGAGAATAAGCAAAACAGGTAGCAAATTTAACTATAAAGGCTTAAATATGGAATTAATTTCAAATTTAGCATTGGCAGGTGGCTTAAGTTGGGCAAGCGGCCTGCGCTTGTACCTTACTGTATTTGCTGTAGGCATGCTGGCAAAATTTAGCTACATTCCGCTGCCCGATTCGCTGGATATTCTTAGAAACAGCATCGTATTAAGTGTGGCGGGCGGTTTAAGTGTGATTGAATTTTTGGCCGATAAAATCCCATATGTAGATAGTGCTTGGGATAGCATTCAGACTTTTATTCGCATACCTGCGGGTGCATTATTGGCGATGGGCGCTATTAACAGTGCCGACCCCGTTGTTGCAACGTTAAGCGCTCTACTAGGTGGCACACTGGCAGGCGCTACGCACGCCACTAAAGCGGGAAGCCGCGCGCTGATTAACACCTCGCCCGAGCCAGTGAGCAACGTAGCAGCATCGCTTACCGAGGAAAGCATGCTATTGACAGGTGGCTGGCTAGTGTTTGCCCACCCTGCTGTTTTTATTGGTTTTTTATGCATTTTTATACTATTTATTTTGTGGATGTTGCCTAAATTGTGGCGCGGCATTAAGTCAGTATTAGGCCATATTGGTAAAGTAAATAAGGTGCAAAGTTAGTAAAATATAATGAGTACAACACTCAAATACCTGCAACACTATCCGCTTGATTTACAAGCAAAAATTAACGATTTATTGACTCAACATAAATTAGGCGAATACATTGCCAATCGCTACCCAAGCGCCCATATCATTCAAACCGATAGCGCACTTTATGATTATTGCAACGATATTAAACAACACTTTATGCGAAATGCGCCGCTGTTAGATAAAGTGGCTTTTGATAATCGATTAAGCATTGAGCATCACGCTCTTGGGCTTAATACGGCGATTTCGCGCGTACAAGGCGGCAAATTAAAAGCCAAAAAAGAGGTGCGCATTTCTAGTTTTTTTAAAGCCGCGCCAGCAGAATTTTTGGAGATGATTGTGGTGCACGAGTTAGCGCATTTAAAAGAACGCAATCACGATAAAAACTTTTACAAGCTGTGCCAACACATGCTGCCCAATTATCACCAAGTTGAGTTTGATTGCCGCGTTTATTTAACGTATAAAATGTTTTAAATACATTTGCAAATATGCCCGAACATAAAAAGATGCCTCGCAAGCCAATATCCGTGCGGCTTGTGGCTTAATCAAATAAATGCTTCATAATAAACGTGTATAACGACTGCCTGTATTTAAGCAAAATCACTAGGCAAGTTTACGCAGCATACATAGGGTTAGTTTTTTAATTGCGCGCATAATGCAATACATGAAGCGAGACATTGTGAATCGCCAAATTTAAAAGGAATCTATCATGTGGACAACTCCAGCAGCTACTGAAATGCGTTTTGGCTTTGAAGTAACAATGTACGTAATGAACAAGTAAGTTTAATAAATAAGCTTAA
>JAYTEL010000040.1:0-2804 GCA_043735225.1 Methylotenera sp.
CAAGATTGTAATACCCTAGCTAATATTGGCTTTTTTAGCCAGTGTTGGCATGATTGAGAGTGATTTTGGTGAATTTTCACGGTTGAATTATCGCATAAACAACTGATTAACTAGCATAATCAATCATTTATATAAAGGCTGAGAAATATGCTCAAATAATCAAAAAACTGGTCTTCTGACTAAGAAATATTAGGTCAAAGTTTTCCCGTTGTGTATGGTTCAAGAGGCATGCTGTCACTAAGAAATAAAACTTCATTATCAAAGCTACATATTGATATATTTTTGTTTTCAAATAGTCCTAACTTAGCTAATCTAATCACCTTTGAAGATTGTTTATCACAGATTCTTACTAACTGATTTAGTAGGTTATTGCCATGATCGCTAGCGTAAATTAGGTCGAATCCAGCAGGCAAAAAGTGTTCTTTGTAGATTGGAGATTTTCTCAATGAGATATTACTGTGAGCATTCATATCAGAATCGTTTACAAATCCTATTGTTGAATCAAGAGTTAAATTTTCGGTTCTAATTATGTGATTTGCAACCATTAATATTGCTAGCATTTCGGGATTTTCGCTACTAGGAACATTTCTAAATTCTAATACGTGGACAACTCTTTCTAAAGTCTGAGCTATAAAACCATCGTTAACTTTAAGTATTTTCCATCTTATTGCACAAGATATAGATAGCCTTTGTCCATTTATCGTTTGAGTATTTGTATCAATAGCGAAAAATGAGTGGAGCTTTGATAGCTCAGCATACAAATTCAAGGACATTGGCTTGTTTGTATTCATGACTATACGAAACTTTCTTTTATTTTTACCATTGTAGAAAGTTTCAAATGTCATCTTTATGGGGTCAATTATTAAACCTTCTGAGTTTTTAAATATGTAAGCTCCATTTATGTCAGGTGATCCAGTTAAGCCAGTATGATTAGGAAATTGAAACTTAATCACAGTTTCTAGTTTTTTCTGAGGTTTATGTTTTTTCAAGTTATTAATTCCTGTAATTTAAAGTATCTATTTTAAAAATAGGTACGGACTACTCCTCTAACTAATCAACTTCAAATTAATATATTTGATTTGCACTTTTAAACTTTCACCAACTCACCCGCATGGCTCATCCATCTTGCCAAATGTGCTTCAACCGCTTGCGGATATTCTTTTATCAGCTTATCCGCCATGCTTTTTGCGCTTTCCAGCAAATCGGCATCACGTTCTAAATCAGCAATTTTTAGCATTGGCACCCCGCTTTGGCGCGTGCCTAAAAACTCACCTGGGCCGCGTAATTGTAAATCGGCTTGGGCGATTAAAAAGCCATCGGTGTTTTCAAAAATCACTTTTAATCTGGCGCGCGCCAGCTCACCCAATTTTTTATCACTTTGATATAACAAAATGCAGGTACTTTTTGCCGCGCCGCGCCCTACTCGGCCTCTTAACTGGTGCAATTGGCTTAAGCCTGCGCGCTCGGCGTGTTCGATGACCATTAAGCTGGCATTTGGCACGTCCACACCCACTTCTATCACTGTAGTTGCCACTAGCAATTGAATATCACCCGCGCTAAATTGCACCATTACCGCTTGTTTTTCGGCTGGTTTCATGCGGCCATGCACTAAGCCTACTTTAAGCTCAGGGAAAGTGGTTTGCATATGTGCAAACGTATCGTTGGCGGTTTGCAGTTGCAACGCTTCACTTTCCTCGATTAACGGGCATACCCAATAGGCTTGGCTGCCCGTCATGCAAGCCTCGCGCACGCGTTGTAAAATTTCATCACGACGCTCGTCACTAACTAATTTGGTCACAATCGGCGTGCGCCCTGGCGGCAGTTCGTCAATCACCGATACATCTAAATCGGCAAAATAGCTCATGGATAAAGTGCGCGGAATGGGCGTGGCGGTCATCATCAGTTGATGCGGCTCTGGCTCGCCTTTTTTGCGTAGCGCCAAACGTTGTTGCACGCCAAAACGATGTTGCTCATCGATAATGGCAAGGCCTAATTTTTTAAATGTAACTGCATCTTGAAATAGCGCATGCGTGCCAACGGCAAGCTGGGCATGGCCGCTGGCGATGTTATCCAATGCTATTTCGCGCTCTTTTTTGCTTTGGCTACCAGTTAACCAAGCAATATTGGGCTTGTTTCCACTCTCTCCGCAGCCCTCTCCGCCCTCTTTTATTGCGGGAGAGGGTGAAGTGAGAAGCGCAAACCATGTTTCAAATTTTTTAAAATGTTGCTCGGCCAAAATTTCAGTCGGTGCCATTAAGGCCACTTGCCAGCCGTGCTCAATGGCTTGCAGCGCGGCCATGCAAGCCACAATGGTTTTGCCACTGCCCACATCGCCTTGCAATAAGCGTTGCATGGGGTGGGGCTGAGTTAAATCATGTGCGATTTCTGCAACCACTTTTTGTTGCGCGCTTGTTAGCGAAAATGGCAAATTGTTTAGCATTTTTGGCACTAAAATTGTAGATGCCTCAATTGCAGGTGCATTTAAGCAGCGGCGTTTAATATAATGTTTGCGCATGGATAATTGCTGCGCAAGTAGCTCGTCAAAAGCCAGTCTGCGCCAATGGGGTGTGCTGCGGTTTTCTAGCGCGTTTAAATTGGCATCCGGCGTAGGATTATGCAAACTGCAAATACTATCGGCAAACGTGGGTAGATGCAGATGCTTGTAAACGCCAGCTGGTAAGGTTTCTGGCATGGCGCCCTGTTTAATGGCAAGTGCAATTGCTTTACGCATAGTGACTTGGGTTAAGCCAGCGGTTGTGGGGTAAACGGGAGTGAGCGTTTCTGCAACCACGGTTTTTTCGCCC
>JAYTEL010000041.1:0-5433 GCA_043735225.1 Methylotenera sp.
GCAATTTTAGACGAGCAAATTCATTTTTTAGAAGGTCGAACTTTAAACGCGGCAGAAGAAGCCTATTACGATTTACCACAACGATCAAATGAATTCGCAAGCTTATATGACCATTGCGTGCGTGCCATTAAAAATGGTTTAAGGTTTGGCGCACATCAATTGCCGCTAATGGGTTGCGGCGATTGGAACGATGGTATGAATTTAGTGGGTAAAGATGGCAAAGGTGAAAGCGTTTGGCTGGCATGGTTTTTATTAGATAATTTAAACAGCTTTAGCAAAATCGCCAACATGAAGGGCGATACTGGATTTGCAGAAATCTGTATTACACAAGCCGCTTTATTAAAAGGCGCCATTGAAACCAACGCTTGGGATGGCGCATGGTATAAAAGGGCTTACTTTGACGATGGCACGCCATTAGGCTCAAAACAGAATGACGAATGCCAAATTGATTCGATAAGCCAAAGCTGGGCAGTGATCTCAAAAAGCGGCGATGCAATCCGTGCCCGCCAAGCCATGGCTTCAGTCAATAATCGTTTAGTAAATCGCGATGCACAGTTTATAAAATTGTTAGACCCGCCATTCGACCAATCTAACTTAGAGCCTGGCTACATCAAAGGCTATGTGCCAGGCGTGCGCGAAAATGGCGGCCAATACACGCATGCAGCTATTTGGGCGACAATGGCTTTTGCAATGCAAGGCGATAATGAACGAGCATGGGAGTTATTTGGCATGTTAAACCCCATTCACCATGCCAGCACGTCAGCGCAATTAGATACTTATAAAGTGGAGCCGTATGTGATGAGTGCCGACATTTACGCGGCCACACCACATATAGGACGCGGCGGCTGGACATGGTACACGGGAGCTGCCGGGTGGATGTACCGTGTAACATTAGAAACTTTATTGGGCATATCCATTGAAGACAATTATTTATGCATTAAACCTTGTGTTCCTGCGCATTGGCAAACATATAAAATACATTATCGTTATCGTGACACGCTTTATCACATTAGCCTTAATCGCCACCAACAATTATTAACTACCGCTTCAAAACGAATTGAATTGATTAATGATTATCTAGAGCATTCTATTGAGGTTGATTTTGATTAATATTCTTGGCCAAATTTAAGCTTGACTGCATTAATAACGTCGGCGGGCGACACTACATTGTTCAAAAAATCACACAAAGTATCCAATTTATAACAATTACTAGCCACTATAAATTACAACTAACTTTGCTAAGTTAAGGCAAGTTGACTATTTGATTGTAAAATAGGTTTTTGCATTGAGCTTTAACGTGAGTAATAACGCGCAAACAACTAATTCAAATCACACGCCCATGATGCGCCAGTATAAAATTAACTGATATATATCAATATACAACAAGGAGTTAAAAACCCCTAAATTAAAATAGGCTACATATAGGCTACAAATTTATCAACTGCTAAACAATTTTGTTTTTCGCTGTTTTTTCGATTTTTTCTGCTATTAATCTCACATTCTCCTGTGCTGATATTTCCAATTCTCCTCATAATATTTACCAGTGATGCTAAAAGTAATGAATACTCTGTTCGTTAGAAGACAGAACAAATTAAAATTTAAGCGCATATTACTTTAAATAAAATTTTTTAATAATGCATTAATCTTTGGTGTTTTTTACAAAATTATTAAATGATTATTTTAAAAAATGAATTAAATATTATTTCATCAACGTTTAGCACAAACTACAATTGTATTGATTGCTCGTTATGCAATCTAAACTCACTTTATTAGAGAGATAATTTATCTATGTACTTTCGCTCAGTCGGAACTGCCAACCCCTTAGCGCGCTTCACAAAAGCTGAGTGCCTTGAAGCATTTCAGCAATCAGATTGGTTTTCTCGGTTAGATACACGTACTCACTATATTGTGAGTACAGTGCTCCAGCGCGACAACGGGATTGAAACCCGTCGGCTTGCCATTGAATCACTTGCGGAAGTATTCGAAATCAATCCTAATACTTTAGCGCAACGCTTTCTCAAACATGCCCCCACGCTAGCGGCAGAAGCAGCTAAAAATGCTCTTGCAAAAAGTGGTCTTTCTATCACAGATATTGATGCAATTGTAGTCAGCACCTGCACAGGTTATTTGTGTCCCGGTCTATCAGGGTATGTTGTAGAGCAACTTGGAATGCGTGATGATGTTAAAGCGTTTGATTTAGTAGGTCAGGGTTGTGCGGCGGCATTGCCAAATCTGCAACTCTGTAGTGCTTTGCTGGATTCAAATTCCTGCGAAAACGTGCTTTCAGTTTGTGTTGAAGTATGCAGTGCGGCCATGTATCTTGATAACGACCCAGGCGTGTTGATTAGCGCGTGTTTGTTTGGTGATGGCGCTGGCGCCGCAATATTATCACGTAAGCCAGACCCTGCTAAACGCAGTATTAAGTGGGTAAACAGCGCATCTTTGATTAACCCAAGTGAACGAAAAGCGCTGAAGTTTGAGTTAAAAGATGGTTTGCTGCGAAATATATTAACGCGTGCTGTACCTGCATTGGCTGCAAATTATGCACAAAAAGTGCTCAATCAAGTACTCGGCCGAGCAGGTTTGCATAAAAATGATATTAGTGCATGGATTATGCATGCTGGTGGACGAGATGTATTACTCGAATTGGAGAAAAAATTAGAACTTAACAGTAAAGATTTGCGCTACAGCGCGGCAATGTTGCGTGAGTATGGCAATCTTTCCAGCGCATTCGTCTATTTTGTTTTAGAGGCTGCGCTAATTGATGATGCCCCAGGCGGCTGGTGGTGGCTTTCGTCTTTTGGGGCCGGCTTTAGCTGTCACGGTGCTTTATTAGAGGTAAGTTCATGACAATGACAAGAGAGGTTGTCGCTGAAATGCTAGACCATTTAGCTGAAAATGATCCCATTGCGATAAAGTCACGTCACGATTTAAGGCGAGTTCACCGTGTAATGGGAACTCAAAGAATTATTTTGCATGCGCTGTGCAATTTGTTACCAAGCACTCCTTTACGCGTGCTTGAACTTGGGGCTGGCGACGGCAGTCTGCTGTTGGGCGTTGCCCGAAAACTAGCGCCTTTTATTTCTAATGTTGAGCTGACACTGCTTGATAAGCAAACACTGGTTGATGGTAAAACCATTGAGAAGTATGCCGAGCTAGGCTGGGAGGTCAAGGTTCAAACAAAAGATGTAAAAGAATGGGCTGAAGGTACTAATTATCCGCTTTCTGCTGGTGAAGATACAAAGCATTATGACTTGATAATAGCTAATTTATTTTTGCATCATTTTGAAGATGCTCAGCTTATAAAAATCCTTAAAACTATCGAAGCACGAACTAATCTTTTTTTTGCCTGTGAACCTCACCGCTCATGGCTCGCATTCGCAGGTAGTCATTTAATCGGATTAATAGGAGCCAACAAAGTGACGCGGGTAGATGCAGTATTAAGTGTAAATGCAGGTTTTCGCGGCCATGAACTTTCAATGCTATGGGCAGAAGCCGAGGCTGCCATTAGGCAATCATCCAAACGCAAATGGCAAGTGATCGAGTATTCAGCAGGTTTGTTTAGTCATTGTTTTAGTGCATTTAAGCTAAAGGCAGATTAATGCGCGATGCATTCGAAGCTGTTATTATTGGAGCAGGACCAGCGGGTTCTTCTGCCGCTATTTTATTGGCACGAGCTGGCTGGTCGGTTGCTTTAGTAGAAAAACAAGTATATCCAAGGCGCAAGGTATGTGGCGAATGCATTGCTGCTAGCAACTTACCGCTACTGGATGCATTAGGTCTAGGCGCTATGTTTGAGGCTAGCGCAGGACCAGAATTACGTAAAGTGGTATTCATGCACGGCAATAACAGCGTTGTGGCTGATTTGCCAAGCGCAAAACATGAAAAATTCCAATGGGGAAGAGCGCTTGGTCGCGAAACGCTTGATACTATGCTGCTCGAACAAGCACGCATGTCAGGTGCAACAATATTGCAGCCTTGGTCGGTACAAAAAATTAATGGCTCCGCTGGAAATTGGTATTGCGAAATTCG
This sequence comes from Methylotenera sp., assembly GCA_043735225.1. GTDB lineage: Bacteria > Pseudomonadota > Gammaproteobacteria > Burkholderiales > Methylophilaceae > Methylotenera_A. The sequence goes on from JAYTEL010000041.1 coordinate 4,033, forward strand.
CAATGAAAATACTCAAGCATTACAAAAATTGCACGCCTCGGTTGCGATTGCTGCAAACGGCTCATGGGAGTCGCTACCTTCTGAGCGGCCCAGTCGCCGGCTAGCGCGGAGTGCTTCTGATCTATTTGCATTTAAAGCTAATTTCAATCAGGTCAATTTGGAAGATGGGCTACTAGCCCTGCTTTCATTTGATGGTGGCTATGGGGGCATGGTAGTTGCAGACGATGCTCAAGCTACATTAGCTTGTTGCATACGTCGTAACAAGCTTCAAGAATTGCGACATGAATCGCCTAGTGAACGTGTAGGCGACATCGTAGAAGCTATGCTAAAGCGCGAGAGTATTGGAGTGAGAAGTGCTCTGCAAGGTGCGTTGCTTACAGGAAATTGGCTTTCAACAGGACCCATTAATCCTGGAATTAAAATTAGCCCTGATGAGGATTTATTTCGAATTGGTAATGCCGCTGGTGAAGCGCATCCTATTATCGGTGAAGGTATTAGTATGGCGCTACAGTCAGCATGGTTGCTGTGTGCGTATCTAGTAAAAGCTCAAAATAGTGATCAGATACGCATAGCAACTTCGCATAGAGAAATTGCAACCGCCTATGCAACAGAATGGCGTCAAAGCTTTGCACCACGTTTAAGATTAGCAGCAATTTTTGCGCATACAGCTATGCGCCCAGTTTGTGCTATTTCGATGTTAGCTCTAATAAAGCTTTTGCCAGGCATATTGACTTCAGGTGCAAAACTGAGTGGTAAAGTGCGCTGCGAAATTAGCCCAGAAATTATTAAACTGTTAACACCAAGTAATCATCACCTGAACGCTGCACTACCTTTTAATCGGTATGAAAATGGCGATAAATTTGAGCGTGTAAGCAAATTGACAATAAAGGAATTAATATAAAAACTATTTTCGAACTGCTTGGTACTATGCTGATTAAATATTACAAGATAGCCCCAAAATCTTTGACGTTTGATGCACCATTTGAAAACTAGGTATCGATTCATTGGGCATGGTTCATTGCTTGTACCAATTAACATTCTAACTACAGTCAAATTAAAAGGCTTCAATTAAGTGAAGTAAAATAGAACAATGGTTAACTTGGTGCTTCCAACGGATAATTAATCGCCTCAAAGATTTTTCAAAGTTTAGAACCTAAAGCAAGTCACCAAAGAAACCATTCATCAGTAGATAATTATCTCATTTGCTTTATTCATGAGCGAAATAGTAAATTTTCTGAGCAATCGTATAAATTTTTTAACGCTTTATTGTTGTTACTTTTCAATAATCTCTTATCCGTCTGTTATCTAACAAATCCTTAAGTTATTGCTAAGCAAGATATTGCTATCTTCAATAATATTGCTGTATCGGTCAAATGCATCTTAATTAATTTCCCAAGCATC
>JAYTEL010000042.1:0-3258 GCA_043735225.1 Methylotenera sp.
AGGTGGTGTAGCTATTTTAATTATGCAAGTTTCTCAAGGATTTGCTATGCAATTGATGATAGGTGAAAGATCCTTTGGTTGTATCAAAATCGCCGATTCACAATTAGTGACGCCTGAAATAATGCAAAACTTTGGGAGCGGAGTTGTATTTATTTTTTATAAATTCCTAAAACGCTCTCTAAGTATGCCTTTACCTAGTTACTTAGCACATAAGTTAGGCAATGTGGCAAACCAAGAACTCCATGAGTTGGAAAATAACATTTCAAATAATGATGGTTATTTTAGAAACTTAAAACTACCAAATTCCATTTAACCCTTGCCGCGCCTTCGGCTTGAGCGGCAGATGGTAGGCGGCGAGGATTGTTTGATTGCGAAAAAATAAGGTTTTAGTTCCGCTATTTTACCCTCTCCCTAACCCTCTCCCTTAAAGGGCGAGGGAACAAAGTCGCTGGATTCCGACTTTCGTCGGAATGACGGTGGTGCTTAGCGGGTTTTCCACCCTCTTGCGCCACGCCGAGCAACGCAATCAATAAAGGGGATTTCGTCGAGGACTGTTTGAGTCCAAAGCTTTTATTGGGCGAGTTCCGCAGACGCCTTTGTTGATGAGTAGCGCAGGGTAGCCGAAGGCCGTGGTGTGGGGTGTCTTTTTATTTGGGTACTTTATTTTGGACAAGCAAAATAAAGTATCTCGCCTAGAGGCGAAAAAGTGCCTTTTTAATTCAAAATGGATTCCCGCTTTCGCGAGAATGACGGTTTGAAGCTTCACCATTTTACCTCTCCCTAGCACTCCCTTAGGCGAGGGGATAAAGCCGCTGTGTGTTGCTCAATTGGAATGCCAACACCTCCCTAGCACTCCCTTAGGCGAGGGGATAAAGCCGCTGCATTCCGTGTCATACACGGAATGCCAGAGCACTAAGCATGTAATGCTTTTATCGCTAATTCTGGCTCTTTCGCCACTATCTTTAACAACGCTGCTGCCGCGCCAGTTGGGCGTCTGCGTTGTTGCTCCCAGTTTTGCAAGGTGGCTATTTTTACGCCAATAAGTTGCGAAAACTCACTTTGCGATAAGCCTGTTTTTGCGCGTATATTTTTAACATTGGGTGGTTCAATCACGGTTACTCGCCCTGCTTGTAGCGTGCCTTGGCGAATCGCTGCGGCTTCTTTCAAGCTTTGGGTTAAATCTGCAAATAGTTGTTTGTCCATGCTTATAACTCCTTAACTAGCTTTTTAAGCATTGCAGTTTCTGCATCACTTAAATTATCTTTAGCTGATTTAGGGTAAGCAATCAGCATTAAAATTTGGTCTTCATCGACCACCCAATAGTAAATGACGCGGATACCACCACTTTTTCCTGTGCCTTGCTTTTTCCAGCGTAGCTTACGAATACCGCCGCCGCGTGCAATTAAATCGCCTGCATCTGGTTCTGCAATTAACTTGCTTTGCATTTCTCGAAGCTCGTCATCACTTAACAATGTAGTAATAATGCGAGTAAATGTAGGCGTTTCAATAAAAACCATATTATTTAATATACGCCAATGGCGTATAAATTGCAACTAAATTTAGCCGCGTGGGTGATGCACATTATGCAATTGCTTCAAGCGCTCCCGTGCCACATGCGTATAAATCTGCGTGGTCGAAATATCCGCATGACCAAGTAGCATCTGCACCACGCGCAAATCGGCACCGTGATTGAGCAAATGCGTGGCGAAGGCGTGACGTAGTACATGCGGTGACATGTGTTTGCTGATGCCCGCAACCAGCGCATAGCGTTTGATTAAATACCAAAAGGCTTGCCGCGTCATGGCATCGGCACGGCTGGTGACAAACATAGCATCGCATAGGCGTTTTTGCAGAATCTCTGGCCGCGCTTGTTTTAAATATTGGTCTATCCAATCCGCCGCCTCTTCGCCCATCGGCACTAATCGCGTTTTACTGCCTTTGCCTGTTACGCGCACCACACCGTCTTGCGTACTCACTTCGTTCACTTTTACGCCAACCAGCTCACTCACGCGCAAGCCACTTGCATATAGCAGCTCTAGCATGGCTCTATCGCGTAGGCCGAGTGGCTGGTTAGTATCGGGCGCATTGAGTAAATCTTCTACCTCTTGCTCATTCAAGCTTTTGGGTAAACTGCGCGGTAATTTGGGCGATTCGATTTGCAACGTGGGGTCGGTTTTGATTAAATTTTCACGTAGCGCATAGCGATAAAAGCGTCGCATACTGGCAATCAGCCTACTGATACTGCGCGGCTTACTTTGCGGAAATTTAACAGCGAGATATTGTTGAATATCGGCTTGGTTGGCAGCCAACAGCTCATTATGATATTTGATTAGCCACACATTAAACTGGCTTAAATCGGCGCGGTAACTGTCTAGCGTATTTTTAGATAAGCCGTCTTCTAGCCAAAGGTGATCGATAAAAGTATCAAGCTGACTTGAATCAATTTCACTTTCGACATTGCTCAAAAGTTAAGGCCTTCGTGCTTAAGCAGCCATTTTTTTACTTTTAGGCCATCTGGGTTGCCTTGCATAAAACCGCCGATGCCGTTTTGTGCAACCACGCGATGGCACGGTACGATTAAAGGTAAATTATTCGCACCACAAGCATTGGCAACTGCACGTGGCCCGCTGCCAATTTGTGCCGCAATGTCGCCATAAGTGAGCACTTGCCCACACGGAATCGCGCTGATTGCTTGCCACACACGTTGTTGATACGGTGTGCCGTGTTGGTTCACTGGTAGTTTAAAATCATGCTTTACATTATTAAAATACGCGGTAATTTGGCTAGCAATGGTTTGCACGGTATTATTTTCGGCAGGTTTTGGCGTATGCTTTTCGGTTAACAATTCTATCGAAACCTGCTCAGCCGAGGTTTGCTCGTTCAGCACAAAAATGCCCACTGCGCCAAAAGGTGCGTCAATAATCGCATCGAACGGCAATGGAAGTTTGTTTGCTGTTTGCATAAGGGCTAATGTACTCTAATCTAACCTTAGCTTGCAACAATGGTATGCAACAATAGCATGCAATAAAAAAGCCCCAAACGACTGGGGCTTTTAATATGCTGCTTTTTAGTGATTACGGTAAAACTTATTCGGCGGCTGCTGGCGCCATTATTTCTTTATCACGCGCAACTAATTTTTCTTTAATACGTGCAGATTTGCCTGAACGCTCACGCAAGTAATACAATTTAGCACGGCGCACATCACCACGACGTTTCACTTCAATTGCCGCGATTAATGGAGAGTAGGTTTGAAAGGTA